>NZ_JAYGIL010000014.1:0-151213 GCF_034931025.1 Arcicella gelida
ACAAAACCCATTCAAAACTGGGGAATTATTATCAACCAATTTTACCTTATTTTTGACCAAAGAATCAAAAACAAATAATCAATACAAAAAACAACTTACACAAAATTAGGGATAGTGTCTAAAAAATCCTGCAAATGCGTAATAATGGCTTGCTCTAAATCTTTTTCGTAATAGCTACTTTCCCGTTTTAAGCTTAAAAATTCCAGAAACATCGGGTCTTTTACAATTTCTTTTACTTCTGATACTTGCTTTTCGCCACGGGCAACTGCTAAAACGCTTTCTTTGTCATTACTCATCAATAGTCTTTCATACAAAAGACTATTGATTTGTCTTTCCATTTGGCGAGAAGTCCAGTGATTTTTGATACTTTCAGCGATATAAAATTCCCTTTTGTCAGTATCATCTATTCGAGAAAGAAGGCGATACTGAGTCCAGTTCAATTGCGAACGCACTGCGTTCGCAATTGGGAAAGCACGATAAAATTGTCGGATTATTTCTAATTGCCTTAGCCCAAAACCAGAACCAAATTCTGGTTCTAATTGCTGAGAAAGGTATTTTAGCAGATATTTGCCGTACTCTGCACGGTCTTTCCCTTGTTGTTCTTCTTCAAAAATATATTTGCCGATGTGCCAATACATCATTGTACGCTCGTGGTCAACTGCACGAATGGCTCGCTCTTGAGAAGCGAAAATTACAGCCTTGATTTGGCTAATGAGTGTAGTGTTTATTAATTCCATGATGTTTTAGAGCTAAATTTTTCTTATTAAAGCAAAATAAAAGTAATGGAACGTTTAAACAAACAAATGGTTAAAAATATTATTCTGTTAATCACTACCAAACAAAGCCTTCCAAATCACATCATAAACATCCGTAGCGATAATTTCACCATCACCAATTTTCTGGTCTGAAATTAATATTGGATAATATTCTTTACCGATATTGATACCGCCGTGCGAACCTTTTACTAAGGTAGCATCCAATGGAATTACGTCCATTAAATATCTGAATCCTAATAATTTACGAGCTAATTTGTAAGCAGCTCTTAGCTTAATAAATGGATTAGCAGGATTCATAAACATCTCAACTGGGTCGTAACCAGGTTTTCTGTGGATGTCCACTAAGCGAGCATAATCGGGAGCTTTGGCGTCGTCTAACCAATAATAATAAGTAAACCAACTATCGGCATCTGCCATTACTACTAAATCTCCTGAACGTTCATGATTGAGATGATGTTCTTTTTTACCTTCTTCATCCAAGACTAAAGCAATGTCTTTAGTGTTTTCTAAAATACTCTTTACTCTTCCTATTTCATTTTTATCATTGATATAAACATGAGCAATTTGGTGATCTGCAATAGCAAAAGCTTTAGAAATTCCTGCATCTAATAATTCATAATCACGTTCAACTCGGACAGAAATCAATCCATTTTCACGTAAAATTCTATTGATATGAACAGGATTACTCACAGTATTGATGCCGTATTCAGATAAAATAATGATGTTAGTATCTTGTGCTTTGTAGTGATTGACTAAATCTTCGACCAATTTATCAACTTCACCTAATTCTTTATGAATTTTAGAAAAATCAACCCCAAATTTCTGTAAACAGTAATCTAAATGAGGCAAGTAAATCAAAGTAAGTGTTGGGTCGTGGGCTTTGTCCACCCAAACAGAAGCGTCTGCAATCCATTTTGAGGATTTGATGTTGGCATTAGGTCCCCAAAAACTAAACAATGGAAAAGTACCTAAATCAGCTTGAAGTTTGTCACGTAAATCTGCCGGTTGTGAGTAGCAGTCAGGAGCTTTTACGCCATCAGCATGATATTGTGGTCTTGGAGTAACGGTATAATCTGCCGAAGAATACATATTGTACCACCAAAACATTTTAGAACAAGTAAAATTGGGATTTTTACGTTTGGCTGCTTCCCAAATTTTTTCTGCTTTTACTATTTGGTTCGACTGCTTCCAAAATTTATGTTCATTATCTTCACGGTCGTACCAACCATTTCCTACAATTCCATGCGTGTCTGGGAATTTTCCTGTTACATAACAACTTTGAGAAGTAGTAGTAACAGCAGGCAAAACTGGTTTAATATGCGTAAGTTGATGTTCTGAAAGATATTTTTTGATGAATGGAGTATATTCTCCGATGACGCTCGTACTTAAACCAACGACATCTATCACTACTGTTTTTTTCATATAGCTATTAGCTTTAAGCTCTGAGCCGTGAGCTTTGAGTTTTAAATAAATTTTGTAGCCTTGAGCTATGAGTGATGGGCTTTGAGCTGTTAGCTTTTTGAGTTTAGTATAACAACGGGACTAAAAATGTCTTAATTCTTCATCACGAGCAATTGAAAAAAACTCACAGCTAATTGCTCACAGCTCATAGCTAAACCCTAAAGCAATCCCTTCACCCAAGTAACTTCACGGGCGATTGATTCATTTAGTGGTACTTGTACTTCTGGCGGTAAAACGCCCCAAGTATAAGTTTCTATTTCTAAATGATTCGTAAATGGCTTTTGTTTATGAATCCCAATTGTATCTACAATATCAGATTGTGTCGAAGAAAGCTCACCATATTGTTCAATAAATAAAGGTACATGGAAATGTACTCGCCATTCTTCATGTTTGCCTTCTTCATAAGCCTGAATCGCCAATCCTAAATCTTGATATTTTTCAAAAGTTCCATCTGCTTTTCTGGCAATTACTTGGTGCAAATAACTGGCTTCATCGTACTGAGCGATGGCTTTTAATTTTGTCTCAGCATCATTTGTAAAGTCCACTTTTATGGCAGAACTAATCTGAATTTTGCCAACCGCAATATTAGCTTTTGCTAATTTCTCTACCACAATTTCGGGCTTTTCATAGCTCACTGCAAAGTGACAAACATCATAACATAATTGAATATGTGTATGTAAAATCGCCAATGTTTCTTCGACAGAAATACCTTTTTTAGCAAAGTATTCTATGGCAATTGGTCTTAAATAATCTTCGTACCAAGTAATAAATTCCGTAGAGTTTTCTAAAATTCCATCTGGTTCTGGTTCGATGTCCAAATGTAAAACTTTACCCGTTGTTTCTTTCATAGCGATTAGTTCATCAACGACCAAAAGCATATTTTGTGTCGCTAAAGTAGTGGCATGATGAAGTGTTTCTAAAGGATTTTCACTTTCAATTTTCCACCAAAAACGATATGAAAGAGGCGATGTTGAAATACCTCCTTCTTGCATTTCGGCTGGTAATAATTTCGACAAAAGCTTGAACATTCGGATAGTATATTGTACTCTATCGTCGGTCGTCCAGTCAGGTGCATGTACTTGATCTTTTACCACCACATCATGAAAACCGCCATAAGGAAAACCATTCATCGTAAAAACGTAGCAATCATTTTCAGTCAACCAATTTTGAAAAGCTTCAAAATTAGCAGTTTCCGACAAATCTATACTTGCCTGATTCGCCAAACGCAAACCAATGCCCATCGGAGCGTCTTTACTTACTGAATTTTTAATTTCAGGAATGCTACTTTGAAGTACTGAAAAATGATGTTTCCAGTCTTCACCAGGATGAATATTACTACAATATGTTAAAAGTCCGAATGGGGTTTTCATAATTTATGAGCGTTTTTCGAGATAATCTACGGCTTGTTTTACCAGTTCAAAATCTATTTCGTGTACTTCTATGCCTTTGCCAAGTCCTTCTAACAAAGTAATGGTCAAGCGTCCGCCTAAGTGTTCACGGAATTCGTTCAAGCCTTTCCAAAGGTTAATTTTGTCATTTTCGGCTAAAGCTGGATGATACAAATCGAAGCCCAGATTTTCTAAAACTAATAAAATTCTATCTAAAGCATCTTCCGAAATCATGCCTTTCAAGAATGAATAAGCACAATCTAAAGCGATACCAATGGCAACGGCTTCGCCATGACGAATTTCAAAATTGGTAAGATATTCTAATTTATGTGCCGCCCAGTGACCAAAATCTAAAGGACGAGCAGAACCACTTTCAAAAGGGTCGCCACTTGAAATGTGTTGAACATGTAATTCTGCACAACGGAAAATTTGTTCGTTCATCGACTCTTCGTCACGATGTGCCAACAAAACAGATTTATTTTCAAGCCATTCAAAAAAAGCTAAATCCTTGATTAAGGCTACTTTAACAGCCTCAGAAATGCCCGAACGCCAATCTCTGTCGCTCAACGTTTTCAAGAAAGTACTGTCATTAAAAACCGCTACTGGCGGAGCAAAAGTGCCGAGAAAATTCTTTTTTCCGAAGTAATTTATACCATTTTTTACGCCAACACCCGAGTCATTTTGTGAAAGTACCGTCGTAGGAATACGAATATGTTTTACGCCACGGTGGGCAATGGCAGAAGCGTAGCCCGTCATATCTAAAAATGCTCCGCCACCAATCGCTGCCACAAAAGAGTGACGGTCGATACCATAAGTATCAATAGCACGAAGCGTTTGAGCTAAATATATTTCGTCATTTTTTACTTGTTCTCCACCCGGTAAAACTAAAATATCAGCTACTAATTCAATTTCTTCCTGATTAGCGAAGTAATTTTTGATAGCTTCTTGTAGGTATTGGTGATGTTCGGCAACGCCTTCGTCGATGACAAATAAGATTTTCTTACGAAATTGGTTTGCCCCGTAATGGTTACCAAAATTGTTTAAGAAAGTAATTAAAGTAGTATTTTCAGGAGCGAAAAGATTTTCGGTAAATAAAATATTATACGAAAACTGAACCTGAAAGCTTTGCTGAATCTGAGACATTTATTGTAAGAGTAAAATCGAATTTATTAAATTAAGTAACAGCGAAAACCTTCGCCAACTTCATTGAAAATGGTAATAAAGCTAAAACACATAAAGCCAGTATCCAGTTTCCTGAAACACTTACCCAAGCAGCGTCCATCACAATAAGTGAGAGTACTCCAGCTTTTACAGCCTTGCCTATATTTGAGCCGATTGGATTTGTAATAGCCGTGATTAATGATTTGAAAATCAAATAAATATGCAATATCACAAAGCCAATAGCGAATAAAAAGTAGCCTAATTGATAAGCAAAAAGTAGCTGAGAAATACTAACAAAAGCGTATAAAAATCCTGCAAAATATAAAGTTTTTTGACTACCTCCATGTACTTCTCCACGGCTAACCATTGTAATAGCAGCGATGTAAATTACTGGAATGATACCCAACCACCACAAAGAAGCTGGAGCAGTTGCCACGGCTGACATTCCCAGAATAAGGTTTCCACCTCTACAAAGTCCCATATTAATTGGACCAAGAATATTATGATGCTTTCCGAAACGATTATAGACTAATGCTAAAATAGCCACAATAATGGCAATAAGTCCGCTTTGAGTACTGTTTAAAAATGCGGCTACAATACCCATTAAAAGCCAAAAGCTACCCCATAAGGTAGCATTTGTTTTAGTCACTTTTCCGCTTGGAATTGGTCGTTCGGGTCGTTCGATGGCATCTAATTCAGCATCAAAAACATCATTAAATACAATTCCACCGCCGTATAAACCTTTAGTGGCGATGGAAAGTAAAATGACTGTTTTGATACTGTCGATGTCTGTTGAAAAAGTAAAACCTGCGATAGAAATTCCTGCGAAAATATCCGCTACGGATGTTACAATATTGGCAGGTCTTAACAGTTGGAAGTATGCTTTTATATTCAAAATTTAACGAATGATTAAGGCATTTTTATCGACTCTCGGCTGTTGTCCGCCTCTCAAAATCGTATTCCCATTATATTTTAAAGTTTGGTCAATTTCTTGTGGGTTTTCAAAATCTTCCACATTAATTTGTCCGCTTTGTGCAAAAGCATCAATCGCATTTTGATAAGTAACCAAACGAATATCATGATCTGAAATTCCTTTAATTTTCATCAAAGCTGCTGTTTTTGGAATTGCCAAAGGGTCGCTAATGCCCCAGTCTGCCGCAGAATTTATCATAATTCTTTCAGAACCGTATTGTTTTACTACTTCTACCATGCGTTCATTTCCCATTTTAGTAAATGGATAAATCGTAAAAGCGGCATAAAAGCCTTGGTCTAAAACACTTTTAACGGTTTCTTCATTATTATGGTCGATGATAAACATTTGAGGATCAATGCCATGTTCAAGGGCAATTGCCATACTTCTTTCCGTTCCTTTTTTCTTGTCACGGTGGGGAGTATGTACTTGTACTGGCAAGCCAGCTTCTTTGGCTAACTCTAATTGTAAACGATAATACTTTTCCTCGGCGGCAGTTTGGTCATCAAAACCAATTTCACCCACACCTACAACGCCTTCTTTGTATAAGTATAATGGTAAAATTTCCATTACTTCTTCCGCAAGGGCTTCGTTATTGGCTTCACGAGAGTTCAGACCGATAGTACAATAATGTTTAATACCAAATTGTGAAGAACGAAAACGCTCCCAGCCAATCAAACTACTATAATAATCTTTGAAAGTTGAAAGCCCAGTACGTGGCTGACCTAACCAAAAAGCAGGTTCAATAATTGCTACAACGCCAGCATCTGCTAAAGCTTGATAGTCGTCAGTAGTGCGTGAAGTCATGTGAATGTGTGGATCAAAAAATTTCATGTCTTTGATATAATCCATAAAATTTACTTGCACATTCGTTGCCGTTGCCAATTCTTCGGCAGTTCCTTCAAAGTGAGAAGGATTTTGGGCTATTTCATTATGTTTTTGACACATTTTTTTAGTGGCTAATGGGTAATATAACCTCACCCCCCAACCCCCTCTCCTGCTGAGAGGGGGCTTTTAAGACTCAAAGTCCCCCTCTCAGCAGGGGAGGGGGTTGGGGGGTGAGGTTTTTACCCTAAATTTCAAATAAAATACTAATTTATATATCCTTTATTATCGGAGAATGGAGTTACTTCTCCCCTATTTTTCTAATTTCTCCCAAGTAATATTGTCTTCGTCCAAGTCATTTATGATAGAAACATACTTGATTAACAATGCTTTAGCTGGTTTAAAATTGGTTTCTTTACAAACCAAAATAGCTGCCATTTGATTGTCAGAATTATCAGTTTGCAACAATTTTTCAATGTCTTTCAAGATTGTTTCATTCAAAAAATGAGTAACTAATCGCCAAACTTGTGCAGGAACTGAACGACCAGCCGCCCAACGTTCATGAGCAAAATCTGAAAGTGTATCTGCTAATTTCTGGTTGGCTCTTTCGGCTAAACCTTGAATTAAATGAATCGGTTTATCATTAAAAATACATTTTAACACCAATTGATTCCATTCTGATTCTGTAAAATAAGTAGCAGGAAAAGTATTTCTGAAAGCCAAAGAGTCGAAAATTAAACCAATATTCGAGCGAACTGCTTCGGTGGCTCTGTAAATCCATTTTTCAGGAAAAGCCAAATATGGCAAAGCGGAATAAAGTGCTACCGCTTCATTGATTTCGGCAGTATCAAAAAGTGCGTTGATATTTTTAAGATACGTTTCTTCAGCATCTTGTGAAATAGACAATAACAAGTAAACTCGTGTTAATCTATCCAGCGTCCATTCGTGAAGTAAATTTTCTTCATCAAAACTTACTTGTACTGTTTTTTTCGAAACGAATCTTGGTGTGGCTACAAAGGCAGTTAAAATATTTTTGCTATCGCCTGAAGTTTTACTTAAAATCCAACTTAATTCTTTTTCTGAAGTGTTTTCTTGGATAATATTCAAAAGTTTGCTGACTATACTCACAATATCTATTGTCTAAATAATAAAAAATAATAATTATCAAAGGTAAGAAGCCTTTCTTAAATTTAACTTAATAAAAGTCATTGTTTAAGCAAGATTTATCTCTTTTTGCCTTTTTATAAAATACGAAATCGTTGAACTACTTACATTCAACGGTTCTAAAACCAAGATTATTGAGTTCTAGTCTTATCAATTTCATAGAGTCATTATCGGACAAATCACAAATTTTAGCTTTTCGCCAAACAATTGCACTGATTTGGGAAATGTTCAATATCAAGGTTTAGGAGGCTAATTTAGCCAAGATAAAGTATTTTTATTTTTCACTTTTTTTTCATTAAATGAATTTTATTTTTTCAAAATGGATTATTGTATTTATAATCCTTTACTAAAAATATTATTTCTTGTTCTATGTCAATGTTTAGATGTAGGACATTTCCCAAATTTGAAATGTAAAGAGTAATATTCAAATTTTAATCGTCATGAGAAAAGCTATTCAAATTTTAAGCATCATTTTTATCTTTACTAATACTTTAATTGCTCAAAAATCAGAACCAAGATTTCTGTTTAGGTTATATGAAGACAACGACTTTTTTAATATTCGTGGA
The DNA here is from genome assembly GCF_034931025.1 of Arcicella gelida. Lineage (NCBI taxonomy): Bacteria > Pseudomonadati > Bacteroidota > Cytophagia > Cytophagales > Flectobacillaceae > Arcicella > Arcicella gelida. The sequence goes on from NZ_JAYGIL010000014.1 coordinate 8,312, forward strand.
ATCGGAACAGACGAAGCCTACAGCAATGGAACAAGGTTCGATTTATTCTATACTAAAAAACATGAGTCAAAGTTTTTCATAGATAAACTACTACCCAAAGCAGGAGACAGTACCATAAATGTTTTTGGTTGGGGCTTAACTCAACTAATGGTAACACCGAGAGATATTACAAAAACAGAATTTCAACCAGATGATTATCCTTTTGCAGGTTCGTTATTTGTTTCCCATACTTTGTATTCTTATAACCCTGAAAAGAAGTATGATTTTCAGACAGAAGTAATTGCGGGAGTAAGAGGACCAGCAGCGTTGGCAAAACGAACTCAAACATTTGTTCACAAACTCATTAATGACAGAACTCCAAGAGGTTGGGATAATCAGTTAGCTAATGTAGTACTATTTAATGTGAATTTCACTGCTGAAAAAGAGCTATTTCATTATCATAAATTCTTAGAAGTAATAATAGGAGGGAAGGCTACGGTTGGCAATATGCTAAATTCTCTAACGGTCTATCCAATGCTTAGAATTGGGAAATTCAGTCCTTACTTTCAAGGATTTTTGAATCAATATGGAAGTAAATCAAAACGATTTAAGAAATTTCAAGCCTATTTTATTGTCAGACCCGAAGGTTCATTTATCGTAACAAATAGATTAATGAATGGAGAATTAAAAAATTCACAAACACTTGAATTTGAGAATGATATAAGAAATTGGTTTGCTGAAGTATCGTATGGAGCTGTAATTACAAAAGGAAATTTCGGAGTTTCATATACACAAAAAAGTGCTAGTGCCTATAAAAAAGGACTTTATCGGCATAGTGTCGGAAATCTTTCATTGTATTACAATTGGTAAATTAATTAGCTTTGTGATAATTATGAATTATTAATAAATCAAGATGAAAATAGTCGTTTTAGATGGATTTACTTTGAACCCAGGAGATTTAACTTGGGATGGTTTGGAAGCTTTGGGAGCATTAACAATTTATGAGAGAACTTCTCCCGAAGAAATTTTGGAGCGTTCAGAAGGAGCAGAGATAATACTCACTAACAAAACACCAATTAATGCTACCGTTATTTCGGCTTTAAAATCTTTAAAATACATAGGAGTACTGGCTACAGGATATAATGTAGTTGATATTGAAGCAGCCAAAAATCAGGGAATTATCGTTACTAACGTGCCAGCATATAGTACAGATTCTGTTGTTCAATTAACTTTTGCACTGATATTAGAACTTACTTTACACGCTCAAAAACACAGTGATGCAGTTCGTGAGGGAAAATGGGCAAATTCAAAAGATTTTTGTTTTTGGGATTTCCCACTGATGGAATTAGCAGGAAAAACCATCGGTATCATCGGTTTTGGAAGTATTGGACAAAAAGTTGCAGATGTGGCTACAGCATTTGGAATGAAAGTAATAGGTCATAGTCGCCGACAAACAGACCAATCTCATCGTAATAATTTTAAGTGGGAGAGTATAAGTACTTTGTTGGCAGAATCAGATTTTATAAGTATTCATTGTCCACTTACTGCTGAAACACAAGGGTTGATTAATCGGGATAATTTACAAAAAATGAAAAGGTCAGCCTTTTTAATTAATACTTCTCGTGGTCCAATTGTTGTTGAGGAAGATTTGGCAGAAGCCCTTAATAACAATATTATAGCAGGTGCTGGGATTGATGTACTTTCTGTGGAACCCCCACAAAAAAATAACCCATTATTTACTGCACAAAATTGTATTATTACTCCTCATATTGCTTGGGCTACCAAAGAAGCAAGAACGAGATTAATGGGAATTGCCACGGAAAATATCTTGGCATATCAATCAGGAAATCCTAAAAATATTGTCAATCCATGAGAATATTGATTGCTACCAATGCCTTTAAGCACAGTTTAAATGCCAATGATGTTTCAAAAGCGATTAAAAATGGTTTTGAAAGAAGTCAATTGAATTGTATTTGCGAGAGTTTCCCAATTGGCGATGGCGGTGATGGAACGGGAGAATTAATCATAAAACATTGTGGTGGAATTGAAGTTTCCGGAGAAGTAGTTGACCCACTTATGCGAAAAATTCAAGCAAACTATGGTTTGATTGATAATAGAAAAACAGCAGTCATTGAAATGGCAAGTGCTTCGGGCATTCGTTTGTTAAAGAAGGAGGAATTAAATCCTTTAGAAGCATCAACTTTTGGTACAGGATTGTTGATTAAATCAGCTTTAAATCAAGGAGTTAATAAGATAATATTAGCAGTCGGTGGTTCTGCTACTGTTGATGGAGGATGCGGGATTTTAGCGGCTTTAGGAGTAACGTTTTTGAATGAAAAAGGTGATAAAATTGGTTTTTTACCTAAAGATTTAATTAATCTAGTTAACATTGATATTACTAATCTTGATGCAAGAATATTTGATTGTGAAATCGTCATTCTTTCAGATGTAAAAAATCCATTATTGGGGGAAAATAGTTCAGCTAAAGTTTTTGGTCCACAAAAAGGAGCGACAGTTGAAGATGTGGAATTTCTAGAAAAAGTACTTGTTAATTTTGCAGAAGTGATTCATCGACAATTTGGAAAAAGTACTGGTAATTTAGAATATGGTGGAGCTGCGGGTGGCGTGTCTGCTGGTTTAGCAAGTTTATTGAATGCTAAATTAGTGAATGGAATTGACGCTTTTTTATCATTAACTGGATTTGACGAAGCTTTAAAAAGAAATGATATTGTTATTACAGGAGAAGGAAGTCTTGATAGCCAAACAATGCAAGGGAAAGGTCCTTTTGGTATTGCTGAAAGAGCGAAAGCTTTGAATATTCCAGTAATTGGTTTGGCAGGAAGAGTGCCTTTAGAAGATGCAGAGGCTTTAAAATCACATTTTGAAGTCGTTTTTGTAATAGGAAATGAACCGACCGAATTAAAAAATGCCATCGAAAATACTGCTGAAAACCTTACTAGAACGGCAGAACAAATTGCTAATTTATTGGCGATTAGTTATAAAAGATGAGACTTCTAATTTTTTTTATATAATAGTGTGTTTGAGGAATGGTTTGAGAGGTTTTCTTACTTATTATTATCCAGTCCTTACTTTTCTTTCCTTGATGAAAGAAAAGTAACAAAAGAAAATCAAGAATTCCTAAACTCGCTCCGCTCAAACAGTAGGAATTCGTTGTCCATCAATCACAAAAAAGCAATCAAAAACTAATTCTGATTGCTTTTTTGTGATTTTAAAATTTGGGGAAACTCATACTTATATTAAGCTTGTTTCACTAACTGAATATTGGCGATTAATTTTACTTCTTCGCTTACTAATACACCACCTGCTTCTGTTGGTGCATTCCAAGTTAAACCAAAATCTTTACGGTTAATTTTTGCTGTTAATTCAAAGCCAGCTTTTACATTTCCCCAAGGGTCAGTTGCTGTTCCGCCGTATTCTACTGACAATTTTACAGATTTTGTAACGTCTTTAATCGTTAAATCTCCCACTAATTCAAATTCTTCATCGTCAGTTTTGACAAATTTGGTAGAAGTAAATGAAAGCGTAGGATATGTTTCTGCTTCAAAAAAGTCAGCACTCTTCAAGTGTCCGTCACGTTGTTCACTGTTAGTATTGATAGAATCTACTTTCGCTTCAAATGAAATTTTAGCATCTTCAAAATCATCTCCAGCTTCAACAGTTCCGCTGAATTCTTTGAAATTTCCTGTTACAGTTGTGATGACTAAATGTTTTACTTTAAACTGTACTTCTGAATGTGAAGGGTCGATTGCCCAGATGGTAGTTGACATGATTGTTGTTGTTTAATATTGTGAATATGATAATTAATTTTCTTTGAAAATATATTGATTTGCTAAATTGATTTCTTCAAAAGAAATAGAATGCTGTTTGCCATTAAATACTTCTGAATGAACATTCGAGTTAAGGCTTTTTAAAATGCTAATGCTTTCTTGAACCCTTGTCAAAGGAACGTGTGGGTCAGGGTTTCCCGTTGAAATTAGCACTGGAGTTCCTTCAAAATCACCTTTATATCTTTCTGTAATCAAATTTTCTCCGATTAATCCGCCTGTAAAAGCGACTGCTCCACCATATTGTTGAGCATTTCTTACAAGGTATTCTAAGGTAAGACAAGCCCCTTGTGAAAAACCTAAGAAGTAGATTGAATCGGCGGGAATCCCCGCCTTTTCAATATCTTGTACCAAATCATTTATTACACTCAAGGCAGAATCTAAAGCTGGCTGATTTTGCGATTCTGGCGACATAAAACTGTATGGATACCAACTTCTTTGTGAAGCTTGCGGAGCAAAAATCGCCATTTCTTTAAGATTCAAATGTTCTTTTAAAGAAACAATATCTTGAGCAGAACCACCACGACCATGAATCATCACGATTGCTTTTTTAGCTTTCTCTACGGAAATACCTGTGGTTAAAACTTGTTTGCTATGTAAATACATAATTTTAAATGATTACTTAATTCAATTTCGGAAGTACTTTTTCGATGTCAGCACGATACTTTTCATACTGAGCTGGTAATTTTAAATTTAAGCCTAGTTCTTCCAAAGACTCATCTACGGTAAAACCAGGATTATCACTCGCAATTTCAAAAAGTACTCCACCTGGTTCACGGAAGTATAATGAGTAGAAATAATTTCTATCAATTTTTTCTGTGATTTGCAAACCAGCATTCATTACTTTTTTACGGAATTCCATCAAAATATTGTCGTCACTTACTCTGAAAGCTACGTGGTGAACAGAGCCTTTTGAAACATGTCCAACTTTTTCGCCAGGCACTTCAACTAAATCAACAATAGCTGCTTGTTCAACTGCATCAGTAACAAAACGATAACGATTTACATGTTGTTCAAGTAAGCGATAACCAAAAATATCTGTTAAAACTTTGGCTGTTGCTTCAATATTATTACTTGTAATTGTTACACTATGAAAACCCAAAGTAGCATATTGTGCGGTTACTTCACTGGTTTCAAAAGGTGTGCGAGTATCTGCTTTTTTAGGAACAATCAACTCAAATTTTAAACCATCAGGGTCTAAGAAAGTAAGATATTGTTCTCCGAATTTTTCAGCTATTTTATTGTAAGTAACATTATTGTCTTCAAATCTTTTTTGCCAAAACTCAAGACTTCCTTCTGGTACAGCATAACCAATTTCTGTTGCTTGACGAGTACCACGACGACCTTGTGGAATTCCATCTCCCCAAGGAAAGAAAGTAAGTACTGTTCCCGGTTCGCCAGTTCCATTTCCATAATAAAAATGATATGTATTTGGGTCATCGAAATTGACAGTTTTTTTAATCATTTTCAATCCCATTACTCTTGTATAAAAATCAAAATTTTTCTTTGCATCTCCTGCAATAGCAGTGATATGGTGCAATCCATTTATTCTATTTTCCATAATTGTTTTTCTTTTTTGTTGATACAAAGTTATCAGCTCGAATATTGATTTCTCTTGAACTAGGACAAGAAAACACAAGAATGAAAGTATTTATGGAAAAGTGCTAAAAAGAAAAATAGCTTATTATTCACATCTCTAATCTGTGAATAATAAGCTATGATTTTTGGATAGAAGATTAAATAAATTACTTCACTTTCCACTCATGAATTCCAGCGGCATTGTCTTTTGATAATTGTACTTCTAATTTCAATGCTTTTGTACTTACTGGTTCAAATTGAATTGTATTGAATTTATCTTTAGTGATAGCGTCTTGAGAAATTACTTTTACTGGAATCCATTCACCATCTTTTTGATATAAAATTCTCCACGAAGTTGGTAAATAGCAACCTCCCCAAGGACTGTCGTCGAACCAATAAACATCAGAAGACGAAACGGTATAAGTTTGGTCGAAATCGTATTGAATGAATTCTGTAGAGTTTTTTTTGGGCCACCAATGGAAAAAATTGCCACTTCTGTCGATTGAGTTTTCAGCGTCATATTGGTCGTTTAATGCTTTCAACATCATCGGACTTTTGATGGAAGCCGATACTTTACTTTTACTGGCAATGGTCGGTGCGGGCTTTGGTTTTGATGCTGAAGCTTCAAAAGGAATCCAAACTTCCATTTCGGATGAACCACGATTCGCCCAAGTAAAATATGGAATGGCTGTTACTTTTTGTTGTGTTTGAATCAACTCATTACTGTTGACTTGTCGTTTGGTAGAACTTCCTTCCATTTCTAAAGTCATGATTCCATTCAATAAATTGGCTTGAAAGTTTGGAATTACTGTAGCATTTTTATCAACTACAAGATTTAAAACAGAAGAATCTGCATTGTCCATTCCTTCTAAACAATAAACAAGAGGACCTCTTTGCAAAGCAAATCTTTTTAAATCGGCTTTTACGCTGTCTTTTGCTTCAATTTTTTTCACATCCATTGGCAAATCTAAACTCAGTTTATCCCCTTTTACCCAAGTACGATTTATCACGGCATAACCTTTTTCAATTGTATATTTTGCAGGTTTTCCGTTTAGCAAAAGAGTAAAATCACTCGCTTTACTTTTATCTTGATACAAATCGCCTTTAATTGGTTGGTTGATTGCCCAACCCGGAATACGAATGTGAATGTTGAAATTAGCTTTTTTAGCAGGATTTATGGTAAACTCATCTTTGCCAGACCAAGGATAATTTGTTTCTTGATGAATGGCTACTTTAGTATTGGTTAATTGAATATCGGCATCGCCTCCAACAAATAAATTGATATACAAATCATTTTGATTTTGTGCATAAGCATACCCGGGAACTGAAGGTAAAAAACGAGTCATGTTAGAAATACAACAGGCACAGTCATACCAAGTTCTACGCTGATGTTGTCCCATTGAAGCCAACGGATTTGGATAAAAGAACTTGTCGCCCGTCAGAGAAATACCAGAAAGTAAACCATTATAAAGTGTTCGTTCTAAAACGTCAATATATTTAGCATCTCCGTGCAGTAAAAACATTCTGTTGTTCCAATACACATTGGCAATGGCAGCACAGGTTTCTGCATAAGCACTCATATTCGGTAAATCATAATCTGCACCGAATGCTTCGCCATTTCCAGTTGCACCGATACCGCCTGTGATGTAAATTTTTTTGTCAACAACATCATTCCAAATATCATCTATGGCACTCAAATATTGTTTATCGCCCGTCAAGGCTGCGACATCAGCCATGCTAGTGTACATATAAGTTGCACGAACCGCATGACCAACCGCCGTGTGTTGATCAACCACTTTTTTGTGTGATTGACTGTACTCTTGGTTTAAATGTCCTTCTTTTCCTCTTAAATCCAGAAAGAATTTTGCGAGCATCAAGTACTCTTTTTTACCAGTTACTCTGTACAATCTTGTTAAACCCGTTTCTACAATTTGGTGACCCGGAAAACGTTCTTCTTTTCCCCAACCAAAAGTTTTTACTAATAAATCAGCATTTTTAATGGCAATATTTAAAAGGTTCTTTTTCCCAGTGGCTTGAAAATGTGCTACGGCAGCTTCATATAAATGACCAGCATTGTATAATTCGTGGCTTAAATCTTCTTCTTTTTCCCAACGTTTTGAACCAACCCATTCATGCGGTTTCGCAATTTTCATGGTTCTGAAAGTATATAAATAACCGTCGGGTTCTTGAGCCGCTCCGATATTACTAATTAAAGTATCCAAATATTTTTCAAGCGAAGCGTCCTTTTTAGTTTGTAAACTATATGATGCACCTTCAATTACTTTGTATAAATCGGTATCGTCAAAAGTATAAGTAGTACTTTTTTCGACAGGCATTTTACCAGCAGCTTTCGCAAAATTGTCGATTCTTCCCGTGATTTTACATTGATTTAAAGTGTAAGGAATGGTTACTTCCGCATTGATTTTCATTTTTGGCAACCAAAAATTATCTTTAAAATGTACTTGCGTAAAAGTAACGGGCTGAATTGGGTAATCGTTTTTTTGTGCGTTTACACTATTTGCCCAACATAAGGAAATAGCGATTAATGCTATGTTTTTTGTGAAAGATAGTATCGACATATTTTTGAGTGTTTTTATGGCAAAAAAGGAAAGTATTACTTTTTCTTTCCGAGAAAAAGATAATAGGCAGGAATACCTAATAATACAATTATCAAGCCCGGTAAAGTATAAGAAGGTTTGTAAATCAATAAAGAAATACAAATAATAGAGGCTGAAACGATGTAAATTAGTGGTAAAATAGGATAACCAAAAGCCTTGTATGGACGAGGTAAATCTGGACGAGTAATGCGAAGTTTGAAAATACCGATGATGGTTAGGATATAAAAAATAAGTACGGCAAAAATTACGTAGTCTAATAATTCGCCATATCGCCCACTCAAACAAAGTATTGAAGCCCAAAAGCATTGAATCCAAAGTGCTTTTTCAGGTACGCCATTTTTATTGAGTTGTGCTACTTGTTTGAAAAACAATCCATCTTTTGCCATGCTGTAATATACTCTTGCTCCTGATAAAATCAACCCATTGTCACAACCGAAAGTAGAAATCATCAGAAAAACAGCAATGACGATTGTACCAACTTCTCCAAAAATATGTTGTGAAGCAACCATTCCAACACGGTCGTTTTCAGCAGTAGCGATTTCTTGTAAAGATAAAACACTTAAATACATTACGTTACAAAGAAAGTATGTTGCCGTAACGATGAGTGTTCCTAGAAATAAACTTAAACCAATATTGCGTTCTGGTCTTTTGATTTCCCCAGCGATAAAAGTAACATTATTCCAAGAATCACTGCTGAATAAACTTCCAACCATACTGGCGGCAATCGCTCCCATAAATGCCATATTGGAGTATGGTAAAGAAGAAATACCATCAAATTGAAAGAGTGAAAAACCTGTTTGCCAGTTTGCCTCCCAAATTTCTTTTTTGGCAGCTAATGTAAATCCAAAAATTATCAGTCCGAATAATGCTACAATTTTAATGAGTGTCAATACTGTTTGAATGGTTTTTCCTTCTTTCACTCCACGAGTATTGATATACGTCAGGAATGAAACCATTAAAATTGAAGTAAGCTGAGCGGCGGTAATTTTAATCAATCCCAAGTCTAGTAAAATATTTTTTTCACTCAGAAAAGGAAAAATATAGGCTGAAAATTTACTAAAAGCCACACCAACGGCAGCAATCGAACCTGTTTGGATAACGGCAAAGAAGCTCCAACCATACAAAAAGCCTACAAGTGGATTGAAGGCTTCTTTTAAATAAATATATTGTCCGCCAGCTTTGGGAAACATGGCACTTAGTTCTCCATAACTTACAGCGGCAGTTAAGGTTAATAATCCTGTAATTAACCAAATAACGAGCAACCAACCCGCAGAACCGACATTACGAGTAATATCAGCACTTACAATAAAAATCCCTGAGCCAATCATCGAACCTGCAACAATCATGGTGGCATCTAATAAACCTAATGAACGTTTAAAAGTACTTGAATTTTGTTCAGAAGCCACTTCTATGGGATTTTCAGGATTCATATTGTTCAGGTTTGTGGATGAATGGATTATTTACAAAACTTGAAAACCAAAAGCATAAGGGTCGTCTTCGTCGTCTATATTGATGGTGTTATAGCCATAAATTCTAGCCCAACCTTCTATACTTGGTCTGATGGCAGGTTTGCCTCCAACAGTAGTTTCTTCTTCAATGCGACCAATGAATTTTGAACCAATAATACTTTCGTGGATAAAATTATCGCCCATTTTTAGTTTTCCTTTGGCATACCATTGTGCCATTCTTGCCGAAGTACCAGTGCCACAAGGCGAACGATCTATGGCTTTATCGCCATAAAAAACGGCATTTCTAGCCGTAGAACTTGGGTCAAGTACGTCGCCAGTCCACAAAATATGCGAACAACCGTTAATGGTTTCGTTATCTGGATGAACAAAAGTATATTGTTCGTTGATTCGTTTACGCATTACTCTACTCCAACTAATTAATTGGTCGGCAGTGTAATGCTGTAAGCCTTTGAAGTTTTCTTGTACATCAACAATTGCATAAAAATTGCCACCATAAGAAACATCCACCGTTAAAGTACCTAAATCTGGGCATTCAACCGTAATATTTTCAGCAGCTAAGAATGATGCAACGTTTGTGAGTTTTACACTTTTTACTTTCTTCCCTTCCTGTTTATATTCAATCATCACCAAACCTGCTGGTGCTTCCATTCTGATAACACCTGGCGTTTTTGGGATGATTAATCCTTCTTCAACCGCAATAGTTATTGTGCCTATCGTGCCATGTCCGCACATAGGCAAACAGCCACTTGTTTCGATAAAGAGTACTGCAACATCATTTTCAGAAGAATGAGGTGGGAACAAAATGCTCCCACTCATCATATCATGTCCACGTGGTTCAAACATTAATCCTTGTCTGATCCAATCATATTCTTTTAAAAAGTGCTGTCTTTTTTCACTCATGTTTTCACCAATGAGTGTTGGTCCACCGCCTGCTACTAATCTGACAGGGTTTCCACAAGTATGAGCATCAATACAAAAGAATGTTTTTTTCAAAATAAATTTATGGTTAAGTAATCGAAAAACAAGAATTGTTGTGTTGTAAGTATTTAAGTTTGTTGATGAAGTTTATGTCTTTAAATAGCTTACAAAGATTAATCGTAATAAACATTCTTGAACCCTGTGAAGGGTTCAAGAGATGCTGCAATAAATTATATATATGATTTGGTTTAAGAATTCTACTTTAAATTAATCTAGTCAATCACAATTGATTTATAATCTGGTAAAGTTGGTCTTGTTGCAATTCCAGTATTGATAATATTCAAAATTGTTTCTCTTTCTTCACCAATTAAAGTAAGTCTTGGCGGTCTAACAGCTTCGCTTCCGATACCAACTTGTGCTTCAGCCAATTTGATGTATTGAACCAATTTTGGATGAATATCCAATTCCAACAAAGGAATAAACCAACGATAAATACTTCTAGCTTCTGCCAATCTACCTGCTTTTACCAATGTATAAATGGCAACGGTTTCTTCTGGGAAAGCACAAACTAAACCAGCAACCCAACCGTCAGCACCCATTACTAATTGTTCCATCGCAATGGTATCAACTCCACAAAGAATACTGTAGCGGTCGCCAAACTGGTTTCTCATACGAGTAACGTTGGTCAAATCACGAGTAGATTCTTTGACTGCTTGAATGTTTTCACATTCTACTAATTCGGCAAACATCGCTAAAGTAACTTCAATTTTATAATCTACAGGATTATTGTAAATCATAATGGGCAATTTCGTCGAATTCGCCACTGCTTTGAAGTATTCAACCGTTTCACGATGGTCGGTTTTATAACGCATCGGAGGTAACATCATTAAGCCTTCTGCTCCCCATTCTTCTGCCAAACGAGCTAACTCAATCGCATCTTTAGTAGCTCCTTCTGCAATATTCAAAATTACTGGTACTTTACCAGCCACTTTTTCTACTGTGAATTTTACTAAAGCTCCTTTTTCTTCCAGACTCAAAACGCTGGATTCCCCTAAAGTTCCACCCAAAATAATTCCGTGAACACCAGATTCTAACTGAAATTGTAAGTTCTTATCAAAAAGCTCGAAATCAAGCTCATCTTTTTCATTAAATTTTGTAGTAACCGCTGGGAATACTCCTTTCCAAATAATAGCCATGTTTATCTTTATTTTTAATCAAAATTAGCTTAAATACAGTGTGCAGAAATTACCATTTTTAATCAATTATAGATTGATATTAACCTATTAAAAATATAATATTTGTAATTGGGGTTAAAAGCTTGGTGATAAATAAATCCAAAGACGATTTGAGTAATTTACTTTATACCCTTTTCAATTGCCCAAGCTTTTCTAAAACCTCTATTACTTCATCTGGTTTTTTTGTGCCAATTAATAATTTTGTACCGTCTTTCATAACCAAGTGAATGCCTTTATTTCCTGAAACAGTTAAAACTCTTTTCTTGGAACTACCACGATAACCCCAACCAGCATAATCTAAAAGCGGTCTATATTCTCTCACAAAACATTGATCCAAATCTTCCCAAGTATAAAATTTGAAGGATAAGTGAATTGGGAAAAAACGAACATAAATCCCATCAACTTTAATTTTGGTTTCTAGCTTAATGATAATGAAGAAAATATTTGTTAGCATAATAATGACAACTCCAATGTAGAATTCAGGTAAGAAATTATACACTTTTGAAATGAAGGGAGGGTCTGGGAAAAATTCATCTTTGATATATGGACCAAAATAAAGCCAATTGATGCTCAATAAAAGTAGCCAAACCCAAATTTGTGTGAAGCGTTGTTTTTCGGAAAATAGTGTTTCGGTGTTCATGATTGAGTTTTTTTGAAAGATATAAATTTTCGTTTAAAATTCTATCTATAAACTGTAACATCAATCCCTTAAATTGCCAAATCCTAGCAAAAAAACATGAGTCATCCCGATTTTTCTCTTGAAAAAGTGAGTTTTAAATGATTTCAATGTTTTTGGGATTTATTAGCATCCTTACTTTTTGCCTTGATGCAAAAAGTAACAAAAAAATCAAGAATTCCTAAACTCGCTTCGCTCAAACAGTAGGAATTCGTTACCCATCAATCATAAAAAAGCGGTCGAAAAACTGATTTCGACCGCTTTTTTATGATTTTAAAATTCGGGATGATTCATGTTAAGGTTCTAATAATGTAAAAATCTTATTAATTTCTTTCAAAATCACTTTTCAACTTTAATAATTCTACAACCAAATACTCTCCCAGCAGTTTTGCCTGCATTGGCTAATATTTTTACTTCGATAGTACTTTTTCCTTGAAGAATTTCTGCTGGAATTAGATACACCACATCAAAGAATTTACCAGTTGTTCCACCTTTTAATTCTTGTGTAGCAATTTTTGTTCCGTCGATAACAATGTCAAATAGTCTTCCTTTATCATCGCCCAAATAAGTTAAAAGCAAACTGTTTTCTATGTTTGGATTTACTTTCATTTGGAAAGAGAAAAATCCACCTGCTCTTACTTCTCTTCCAGTTCTACCCAAGGCGATGTCTGTGTAAGATTGTTCGCTGGCTTTTAGCTGGTGGTCACGTTCAGGTTGCATTTCACCGATTCTGAAATTATCAATCGTCATTTCTTCAATTTTTTGCTGACGTTTTTTCTCTGCTTCATACTCTGTCTGGCGATTTTGCCAATCGGTATTGGTGAAAAAATCCCAATAAACACTGTAATGTTGCTGATAAGTTTGGTAGAATGGAATCAAAGTAGCATCAAAAGGCTTTCCTGTTTGTTCCATTTTAAAAGTAAGCGATTGGTTAGGAACAGGTTTTAACCAATTATTGATGTTTTTATCATCAGTCAATAAAACTGGAGTTCCATAAATTGGGTCTGGCAAATCCTTTCCTAATTGTCCTGCCAAAACCAATGGTCCATACAAAAATGCAATACGATTGGCATTATCAGGCATACTTTCTGTGTAAAGAGACATCGGGAAAGTAATCTCTACTTTATCATTATTTTTCCAAGTTCTGTTGATTACTAAATAACCAGTTTCGTCTTTTTCAATTTTTTGAAGCTTTCCATTTACAGTAATTTGTACTCCTTTACTTGCCCACCAAGGCGAACGTAAACGCAAAGCAAAAGTTTTAGCTTTTTTAGTTTGAATGCTCAAAGAAGTACTTTCACTGTTTGGATACGATGTATTTTGAGTGACGCTAATACCCTTTTCTTGCCAATTCAATACTGAAGGAATGAATAAGTTTACAAACAAACTTCCATCTGCACCTTCATAATAAATGCTTTCGGTGTATTTAGTGTGGTTTTCCATGCCACTTCCTACGCAACAAGTAAAAGTATTGAAAGGCTCGCTAAATTCTTTTTTAGTTCCCATTCTCAAAGGAACGAAATAACACATCATCCCGTTTTCTGGGTTTTGTGAAGCCAAGATGTGATTGTACAAAGCTCTTTCGTAATAATCGCCAAGCTGACTGTTGGGTTGCCAAGTAAACAAATGTCTTGTTAGCTTTAGCATATTATAAGTATTGCAAGTTTCGCAAGTATTATCGCTGAGATGGTCGTTCAGTTTGTGTGGTTCGTTGCAGTATTCATAATTACTGTTTCCGCCAATTACATAACTGTGGTGATTAACCATAATATCCCAAAAGAATGAGGCGATAGTTTTATCAGATTCATTGCCTGTTAATTCATATTGACGAGCACTCCCAATGGCTTTTGGAACGTTGGTGTTTGAATGTTTTCCAGCCATCGGGTCAATTTTTTTTGAAAGTGGAACCATCACAAAATCGTCGTAGAATTTGTATGATAATTCTAAATATTTTTTATTACCAGTGATTGCATAAATATTGGCTAAAACATCGTTCATACCTCCGTACTCGCATTTTAACATTTTTTGTAATAATTCTGGCGAAAGTGGATTGACTGTATTGGCTGTCCAATCTGCCATTCCCACAACAATTTTCAAGGCTTCTTGATTATCGCAATACAAGTAAGCATCAACCAAACCCGCCATTACTTTATGAACAGTGTACCAAGGACTCCAACCACCATTCAAATCAAAACCTCCAGATTTTATTTCTCCACGAGCCACTTTTGCAAACAAAGTATCTTCCTTTGGAATTGCTCCAACATAACCAGTTTTTCTGGCTTTTTGGCATTTTCCAAGTTCAGCAACGATATAATCTGTACGATTTTTGAATTCAATATTTCCAGTAGAAACATACATCATCGCACAAGCTGAAAGGTAATGTCCTAAAGTATGTCCTGAAAGTCCATCGCTTTCCCAACCGCCATAAATATCTCCTTTGGTTGGGAGATTAGCATTTTTGTAAAAGCGATGAAGTAAACGATTAGGTTCTACCGACAATAAATAAGCTGCATCTTTATCCATTGCATTTTTAAAAGGACTTCCTGCTAAAAGTTTTACATCTTTTAAATTAAAAGCAAAAGCCTTTAAATCAACCACTGGTTTTACTTGAAAGCGTTTGTCAGCTTTTTCAGGAATATATGATTGAGCGAAAAAAGTAGCATTGCAAACCAAAAGAATTAGCAAAGTAAAAGCATAAGACCTTTTCATAGAATCGGATTTTGAATATGATTATTGTCGATACAAAGGTGAAAATATTTCTTGAGCAAGTCTTGGCTGGAATTAGTAAGAAGTAGCTAAATATTAGCCATAATTTTAGTAAATTTAATCATATTAAGCTAATAATATTTACAGAAATACGCTTTTCCAAACTCATTTTTATAAGATATGTCCTGTTTTAAAAGTTAAGTCATGATAAGATTTTAAAATCTGGTAGTCCTGTAAATGTAATGCTTTATTTATCTTTGTTATAAAAAAGGTAATATGAACTGTAGTTATTGTGGTAGTACAACAACGAAGAAGAATGGTCATATCCATTACGAGTAACGGAATTGTATAGCAAAGAGAGAAGTTCAGGGTGCAATAAAATACTTTATTTGTAATTATAATCTTGAAAGAAAAACATTATATTTCAGGACTACCAAGAAGTTATATTACTTTTCTAAATTGCTCGCTATTATTACACAGTAAATAATACTTATCTCATCCTTTTATCGAATGAATCGCTAATTCTCCAATATGTTATATTTCTCAAAAACGCAAAAATCTCTCTCTTTAGTAATACTCTTTACCTTAATACCTTTTTTGGGCATTGCTCAAGGTATTATTAAAGGACATGTAAAAGATGCCCAAACGAATACCCCATTAAGTTTTTCAACCATTAGAATTTTTAATAATGCCGACCAAAAGCTAGTTGGAGGCAATATTGCTAATGATGCAGGAGAATTTTCTATTCCAAACCCCTACGGTACTTATTATGCTTTGGTTGAATTTATTGGTTATAAATCTTTTAAATCAGCAGTGTTTACTTTATCCAAAGAAAAGAAAACCGTTGATTTAGGATTAATTCAACTAAGTGCTTCAAGTAGTACTTTAGATGAAGTGGTGGTGCAAGCCGAAAAAAGTACGATGGTTTTGGCTTTGGATAAAAAGATTTTTAATGTTGGTAAAGATTTATCGAATGCTGGAGGTTCGGCTTCTGATATTCTTAGTAATATTCCTTCTATTTCGGTAGATGCCGAAGGTGGCGTAAAATTGCGTGGAAGTGATAATGTTAGGATTTTGATTGATGGAAAACCATCGGGTTTAGTCAGTTTTAAAGGCGGTGCTGGGCTACAACAATTGCAAGGAAGTTTGATTGAAAAAGTAGAAATTATCACAAATCCTTCTGCACGATATGAAGCAGAAGGAATGTCGGGTATTATTAATATTATTTTGAAAAAAGAGCAAAAACAAGGTTTTAATGGCTCTTTTGAATTGATTTCTGGAAATCCTGCCAATTATGGTGTTTCAGCGAATGTCAATTATCGTCACCGAAAAGTCAATTTCTTTGTCAATTATGGAATTTCGTATCGTGATTTAAGAGGAAATGGCACATTATTTCAAAATGTGTTTTCAAACGATACAATATTTACCTTGAATCAAACCAACAGCGGAAGTGTGAAGGGTTTGAATAATAATATCAAAGGTGGACTAGATTTTTTCTTGACGGATAAAGATATTTTCACGGCTTCCTATTTATTAAGAAGAAGCGATGTAAGACGCATTACAGATTTCCGTTACGATGATTCTAACAATAAAACGGAAACTTTACACACAATTACTTATCGTCAGCAAGACGAAACTGAAACTGAACCCAATTCAGAATATTCTATTACTTACAAGAAAAGCTTCAATAAAAAAGGTCAGGAATTGGTTACTGATATTCGTTATTTAGATTATTGGGAACGTTCCGACCAAACCTTCAAGCAAACTGGTTTTTGGGCAGATGGAAAACCTAATTCGGCTAACACCAAATTGCAAAAATCACTTAACGATGAAGCCGAAAAACAGATTTTATTACAAGTAGATTACATTCAGCCAATTGGAAAAGAAGGGAAAATTGAAACAGGTTTGCGTACCAGTTTTAGAGATATGACCAATGATTATAGTGTGACACAACAAAATGCTTCAGGCAATTTTGAGCCACTGGCTGGACTCACCAATAATTTTGTTTACAACGAAAATATCTCAGCAGCTTATGGAATTATCGGTAACAAAACCAAGAAATTTTCCTATCAAGTAGGTTTGCGAGCAGAATTGACGAAAGTGACAACAACCTTGAAACAAACCAATGAAGTAAACCCAAGAGATTATGCCAACTTATTTCCAAGTACACATTTTACCCTAAATTTAGCGAATGAAAATGCTTTGCAAATTTCTTATTCAAGAAGAGTAAGAAGACCAACTTATAATGATTTGAGTCCTTTTGTTACGTTTTCCGACCAAAGAAATTATTTCAGTGGAAACCCAAATTTGAATCCTGAATTTACCAATGCTTTTGAGTTGGGACATTTAAAGTATTTTGAAAAAGGTTCGTTTTCTTCTTCACTTTATTACAGACAAACGAATGGTAAAATTGAGTCGATTCGTTCTGTCAACTCAGCTGGAATTTCTACGACTTTACCCTTGAATTTGGTCGGACAAAATTCTTACGGTGCTGAATTTGCCACAAATTACACGCCAACCAAATGGTGGAAATTAGATTTTAGCTGGAGTTTTTTCCGAGCGGTTACTGATGGTTCAAACGTTTCTGGCAATTATAAAAGTGATACTTATAGTTGGTTTGCACGACAAACTTCCAAATTCAATTTACCTAAAGGCATAGATTTACAAGTACGAGCCAATTATGAAGCACCACAGCAATTAGCACAAGGCAGAAGAGGCTATTTATTTTATACCGATTTGGCGGTGAATAAAGATATTTTTAAAGGAAAAGGTACACTTACTTTAAACATTCTGGACGTTTTCAATAGTAGAAGAACCAGAACTGTGATTGAAGGAGTAAATTTTTATTCAAACAGAGATTTTTTACCAAGACAAAGACAAATTAACCTGACTTTAAGCTATCGATTGAACCAAGCCAAGTCGGCATCAAAACCTAAAATGGAAGAATGATTTTTGGATTTTGGATTTGTGATGTTGGATTTCGGATTTTCAAATAAATAGATTGTTGTAATGGCAATCCCTTGCGGTTGCCGTGTTAAACAAGCGGTAACCGTAAAGGATTATATCGCTACACAAGAAATGTTTAATTCTACCGCTCTTCAATTCAGCAATCTAAAGGGATTACCAAACAGATTTATAAAAAACTTTGTTTTTCCTTATCTTTGTCTTTCATAAAAAAATACAATGATTTCAATAGATAACGTAGCGGTAGAGTTCGGTGGAAGAGCTCTTTTTAGTGATGTCACTTTCAACATCAACGATAAAGATAAAGTAGCCCTCATGGGAAAAAACGGAGCGGGAAAATCTACGCTTCTGAAAATTATAGCAGGTGTAGATAAACCTACCAGAGGTAAAATTTCTGCACCAGGCGATGCCGTAATTGCCTATTTGCCTCAGCACTTACTTACAGAAGATAACAGTACTGTTTTTGAAGAAACTTCTAAGGCTTTCTCGACAGTATTGAATATGAAAGCTGAAATTGATGAATTGAATACACAGCTTGAAACTAGAACTGACTATGAATCAGATGAGTATATGCACATCATCGAAAAAGTTTCTGAACTGAGTGAGAAGTATTATTCTATTGAAGAAATCAATTTTGATGCGGAAGTAGAAAAGACGCTTTTAGGTTTAGGCTTTTTACGTTCAGATTTTACTCGCCAAACCAGTGAATTTAGTGGTGGATGGCGTATGAGAATTGAGTTAGCGAAAATTCTTCTTCAAAATCCAGATTTGATTTTATTAGATGAGCCAACCAACCACATGGATATTGAATCTATCCAATGGTTAGAGGATTTTTTAATTAATAATGCCAAAGCCGTAATTGTTATTTCTCACGATAGAGCTTTTGTAGATAATATTACCAACCGCACCATTGAATTGACGATGGGACGCATTTACGACTATAAAGTAAATTATTCTCAGTATTTACAACTCAGAAAAGAGCGTCAAGAACAACAACAAAAGCAGTTCAACGACCAGCAAAAAATGATTGCTGAAACACAAGAATTTATCGACCGTTTCAAAGGAACGTATTCAAAAACGCTTCAAGTGCAATCAAGAGTAAAAATGCTGGAGAAAATTGAGATTGTAGAAGTAGATGAAATTGATACTTCTGCCCTAAATTTGAAATTTCCACCAGCTCCACGTTCAGGAAACTATCCAGTAATTGTTGATAATGTAAGTAAAAGCTATGATGACCACGTCGTTTTTAAAGATGCTTCGTTGACGATTGAAAGAGGTGAAAAAATAGCTTTTGTAGGAAAAAATGGTGAAGGGAAATCAACGATGGTGAAAGCCATCATGGGCGAAATTCCTTTTGAAGGAGAATTAAAATTGGGTCATAATTCCATGATTGGCTATTTTGCTCAAAATCAAGCTTCTTTGTTAGATGAGGATTTAACTGTTTTCCAAACGATTGATAATATTGCGGTGGGTGAAGTAAGAACCAAAATCAAAGATATTTTAGGTGCTTTTATGTTTGGTGGTGACAGCGTTAACAAAAAGGTAAGAGTATTGTCGGGAGGAGAAAAAACTCGTTTGGCGATGGTGAAATTATTACTTGAGCCTGTCAATTTGTTGATTCTGGATGAACCAACCAACCACTTGGATTTAAAAACCAAAGATATTTTAAAGGATGCTTTGAAGAGTTTTGAAGGAACAATCATCTTGATTTCTCACGATAGAGATTTCTTAGACGGACTTGCCAACAAAGTGTTTGAGTTTGGCAACAAGCGAGTAAAAGAACATTTTGAAGACATTACGGGCTTCTTGAGAAATAAAAAGCTGGAGAATTTGAGAGAAATTGAACGTAAAGAGAAGTAAGAAATATAAGTCATCCCGATTTTTCTCTTGAAAAAGCAAGTTTTAAAAGATTTCAATGTTTTTTGGATTTATTCTCGTCCTTACTTTTTGCCTTGATGCAAAAAGTAACAAAAAAATCAAGAATTCCTAAACTCGCTTCGCTCAAACAGTAGGAATTCGTTGCCCATCAATCATAAAAAAGCGATCGAAAAACTAATTTCGATCGCTTTTTTATGATTTTAAAATTCAGGATGACTCATATTGTATCTATTTTGCACTTTTTCTAATTTGAATGATATTTACTAAGAAAGAAAATGCCATTGAAAAATAAATATATTGTTTTGGAATATGGAAAGCTAAACCTTCGGCAATCAACGTTACACCTATCATCATTAAAAAACAAAGAGCTAAAATCTTCAAAGATGGATGTTTACTGATAAAATTACTGATTGCTCCTGCCACCATCATCATGATGGAAATTGACACAATTACTGCTGTGTACATCACCCAAAGTTCATCGACTAAACCAACCGCAGTGATGATGCTGTCGATTGAAAATACCAAATCTAGGATAATGATTTGACCAATAATTTTAGAGAAAGAAGTGTAAATAAAGGGTTTGTCTGGGTGTTCATCTTCTGTTTTTTCAAAAATTTCTTTGTTACTCTTGTACAATAAAAATAAGCCTCCAATAATCAGGATTAAATCTTTTCCTGAAAAATCAATTCCCGATATTACAAAAAGTGTTTTATCAAGTTTCATAATCCAGCTAATACCTGCCAGTAAAATCAAACGAGTAATTAAAGCCAAACTTAAACCAACCAAACGAGCTTTTTTGCGTTTTTCAGCGGGAAGTTTATCCGATAGAATAGAAATAAAAATAATGTTGTCGATACCTAAAACGATTTCGAGAACGATGAGCGTAATGAGTGAAATTAGAATTTCTGTTGTCATGTTTTAACTTAATTGAGTTGTTTTAGGCTAAACATACTTTTTATTGAAATATTGTACCAGCCAACACATTTGGTTCTTGCCAAAGAAAAATTACCTTTAATTCCGCATAAAAAAAGCCCATGCTTCTAAATATACATCAATATCATTCGGATAATCGTGTTTTCCACCGATTACTTTCAATAAGGTTACTTCTGGTTTCTTTTTTTCTTTGAAAGTATATTTCTCGATTGTTTTATGGTCGTTCGGGTCATTATCGGGTAATTTTTCTAAGCTTGGTTCGCCTTTGTAACCCGCAAGACTTGCCCAATAATCAAAAGTACGGTCGGTTGAACGAACAAAACCTAAATTAACAGTCGGACCAAGTTTTACTTCTCCGCCTTGATAAGGATTAATCGGGTCTAAAGTACCATTGACAATCATTACAGGTTTCGCAATTCTTTTTTCAGCACAATCTAAATTGTTTGTATCAGGCAAATTAGCAACGATTGCCGTGATGGCTCTAAACTTTTCGGGCATCGTCAGGGCTAATTTATACGCCATATGTCCACCGCCAGAAGTACCAACAGCAAAGACTTTCTTGTCATCAATTTGATATTTCTCTTTGAAGTAGCTAATCATTTGTCCGAAAAAAGCTTCTTCATTGATGTTCTCTTGATTTGCAGCAGAATTTGCTGTTTTTCTACATTCATTCCAATAACGTTTGTAGCCATTTGGAAAAACCAAGAGTATATTTTCTTTCGCCGCTAATTCCTCAAATTTTTTGGTAGGTTCATAATTTCCATACTTTCGGATAAGCATTCCGTCGCCTTGCGAGCCATGTAAAATAAACACTAAAGAAGCTTTGGCTTTGCTTGTTGGTAAATAATAGAAGCTTCGAGAATGGTTTTCAATCATCATCGAATCAGAAAGAATTTGTGCTTTTGCTAGTTGACAGCAACAGATAAATAGCATTAACGAAAGTAATTTTTTCATAGTAAATGGAGATTTTTTTGGATTAGGAAAAATATCGTTTTGCTGTCGAAATTAGTGAATTTTCTTTAGAGAACCCCTGTTTCAAGCTCATCCAAATAAATAAACTCAGGAGATTTTACGCCTGCTTCTTTTCTAATCTGTACTAACTTTGGCGACTCAAAGAAGTTTTTGGCATTTTCAAGCGAAATCCAAACCGAAAAGTGTACGATTTTATTAGGTTCTTGCTCATACTTCAAAACTTGATATGAGATTTCTCCTGCTTCTTTTCTGATGCCAGCGGCATTATCAAATACTTTTTTCCAAGCGGGATAATCCGCTACTTCATGGATAATTAAAACGTGTTTCATCGTTATTTAAGTTTTTTATCTGTGTTCTAATTTTGCCAAAAGTAAACCAACCACTGTACCAGATAAAAACACAAAAAGAAGATACACCAAACCTAAGTAGATATAAGATAAAATAATTTTTAGTATTCTTGATTTTAGCGGTAAGTAGTCGAAAAGCTGAATAAGTACCCAGAAAGTATATGCAATACCAATAACATCGGGAATGGTTAAAATGCCTAAGCCATTTTTTCTATCAAATAGTAATACAAGAGGGAAAAAAAATAGTCTCAAAGCAATATGAAAACCCGAAATAAAGGCATTAATAACAATATGTTGAATAAAATTGTAGCGTTCCTTTTTGAAAGCCCAATATGTACTTAGCGAAGAAATTGGAATCAAAATTAAAGTTGATAAAGCATAATTAGCACTTATCCAGTCGATAATTTTGGAGACATCTACTACCTTTTTTGTATCAACATCGGGAATTGCATTGAAAAACGAAGTAATATCAAAGTAATGAATAACAAAGCCGTAAATCCCAGCAACTACCAGCACAAATGAAATCGGCTTGAAATGCTGTACTCTTCGTCCAGCAATAAATTCTTTGATAGAATAGCCAGGACGAGTAGATAACTCTTTGAGGGTAAATAGAATACCTTTATCTAAATTCAAAAGACCTTGTTGTATATCATGCCAAAGGAAATGCGAATTAATCTCATGTGTATCAGCAGCTTGTCCACATTCGCTACAAAAATTTCCTTCAAAATGGCTATTACAGTTCTTACAGTTAGTCATAGATTAATGAGTTGATACTGAAAGATAGAGATTTTCAATTAATGTTTCAAATCTGATATTGAAACATCATTTTTCGTATTTGTTAGAAATATTTCTCCAACAATTACGGAAGTACTTAGAAATCTAATCAGAGTTGGAACAAACTACATACGACTACTGCATAATTTCCGATGAAACTAATACGAAATCGTACTTCTCAATCAAACGATAGGTATCAAATGTAAGCGAACCATCATATTTAATCCTACGTCTAAGGCTTCTTATATCAACCAGCACCCACTTTTCTTTATCGTATAATTTTGAAAATACTTTGGGGTTTTCGTTATGATCACTTTCAAAATCATCAATAATTTTCCCTTTTTCAGTGGTGTATCTTACCATGCAATACACATTGGCGAAATTAGTTTTGTTATGTTCTGCTACTTCAAAAATAGCATTTCCTATATCGTAAACTTTTGTTATCAAATTCATTCCTCTTGCCAAATGATTACTTCCCATTTTGAAGAATATTTTTTCATCTTTTGTTTTCAGAGCATCATAATATTTATAGAAATTCCTTTTCATTAAGCTTGCTCTTTTGGCATTGTCACTTTCAATGTAAATCTCTTTTGAAATTTTAATTTCATTGGCTAATTGTTTTAAACTTGGCGACTTCACTACTTTGGTTAAACTATCTAAGAGTTTGCCATTTGGCATCCACCATTTAGCCAATAGACTGTCGGCAACAGGCTTGTATTGTTGTTTCAAAGAATTGGGAACTCCGCTGTATAATTTGTTAATACAATAAGGAAATGTCATTTGAAATTCTTGGTCAATTCCCCAAATAGAATAATTCAATTTGCTGGCAGTTTGTAGCATTTGAATATCTTCCTTAGTTGCAAAAAAAGGGAATGATGGCATTTTATGACTATCTTTTGAAAAACTTAAAATCGTTTCCAATGGATTATTAGTTTTAGCGATTTTCGTTAATTCAGATGCCACGAACGGACTTGTTTCTATGCACCAAGTTTTATAACCATTTTTTGAAGCACTTTCCAAAGCAAAGCTTGTCAGCTTAGATAACATTGACGAATTATGATACTCTCCCCAAGCAACAAATTGATTTTCGGTAAAAAGATTTTCAAGGATTGTCCATCCTTTTCCATCAGGTTTTTGTCCGTCGAAAGTAAAGTAATTGGTATTTTCAGCGATACATTTGTTCAATCTTTGTTCATCAGTGAGGGCTTGTTTGGTTTGTCCGAAAGTAAAATTGACAATAAATAGGCAAAAGATTAAGAGGCATTTTTTCATTGTGATGATTGATTATGTGTTTTTAGAATAATTTGAATGCTGACTTTGATAATTGGGACAAAACATTTTAGATTTCATTCAATAGGGTTGGGATTAATCCCAACTCTATTGAATTTTAAGGATTTATAGAAATATTTTCAGTCTTAGTTTTCCCCTTTCTTTCTGGAAAGAATAAATTCAATTTCTTCTCTACCTCTAAATATTTTATCGGGTAAATATATACTTAAACCATTTTCAGGCTTTAAAAGAATGCCATTCTTTGTTTTAACGATGTCTTTAAGACCGTCCCATTTAAGCTCGCCATTTGCGAATGTGCTATTGTGTTTTATCGTTGCTTCATTAAACTCAAGTGTTATTGGCTGATTGAGTACTTTACTATCCAATCTGTCTTTTAGCCACTTTTTCTTCTCATGGTAAACCTTGTAAAACTCATAAATTCCCAAACTACAAAAGACTAAAGGAAATATACTTAGCTTATTATTTTTATCCAATAAATACAAACCTATTCCAAAAACTATCATAATTGTTGCAAGAACAGGTTCATATTTTTTTAGCTTTAATGAAGAAATCATTTCCCGATAAGCTTCTTCATAGTATTGCCTATCAGGTACATAAGTCAAACTGAAATTCATTGATTGTGGAATTATGGTTATTAAAATACTTCGAAATAGCAAAGAAAATAAAACACTCCGTAGGAGTAAAATATCGGTAGAAATGTTTTGCTAAAGATTACCATAGTTCCGTAGGAACGGTATATTTCGTTCCTACGGAACTATGTGTGGGAAAAATGTTTGTGATTTTCTACCGATATATTGTCCCTATCGGGACTTTGCATTTGGTGGTGTTTTTTCTGCCAAGTTTTCTATGAAATTTGGTTTTAATAATTGGTGCGTTGCTTACGCTCGTGTTGTTGGAGAAGAAACTTTGATAATGGCTAAAGAAGCCCGAAATCCTGCTTTTTGGGTAGGTGCTGTTATACGTTGCCATTTTCTCCGTTTAAATATTTGTCAAAGTCAAATTTCTCGCTATTCACATCGTCAACAAATTGTCTGACAGATTTATTTATCAGTTCAATTTTGTATGGGTCTTGAATTAGTCCATACACTTTCCCTTTGTTGTCAATGGCGATATAATTCCCATCTTGCAAGTCTTTGATTTGATAAAAGAGTTTTCCGTCAGCTTCAAACTCACCAAGATTTGTTAAATCAAGTTGTTTACAGGTCAATCCTTTAACAAGTTTTTCAATTTTTGTATCTGCTACAAACTTGCTTTTACTTTTTTTAAATGATGATAGGTCAACTTGAAAGTTATTAAAGTCTAAAATGCTTTTTCCAATTTCAAAACCTACCCAAAGTCCATCAAAAATCGTAATGTTTAAAGTGAATACTTGACCGTCCTGCTTTATTATAATATTCTCCAATTCAAACTGCTTTCCCTTAGTCATTGATTTGTCAGATTGAGAAGGGTCAAAGCCGATTGTGTAGAAATGTCCACTCATTGCATGATTTACAGAAAAACTTCTATAAAGTCCTTTGTCAAGACCGTCCGATAAAAATTGAAATTCAGCAGGCAACTGAGTAAAGACTTGTCGAAAAAAGTCAAGTGCTTTTCTGTCAATTTTCCAATTTGTTTTTTTAAATATTCCAAACATAGTTGTCTGTCTTTTTATGGTTACGCATAGCCCCCTAATATGCGAAAGGTTAGTAGTAATTTCAGTATTCCTAATGTACACAAACTTTCCAATCCCCTAAAAGTATCACATTAACCCTAAACATAAAAATCCCAAAACATCTTTCTGCTTAGAATTTATTATACGGTAATTCCTTCGCAACAAAATGATACATTGAACTTCCTTCCTGCACATTGCAGGAACAAAATGATAGACTGAAATTCCCTCCTGCAAGTTGCAGGAGTAAAAAGATACGCTGAAATTCCCTCCTGCAAGTTGCAGGAACAAAATGATACGCTGAAATTCCTCCCTGCACGATGCAGGAGCAAAACATCGGGTGATAATTCCTTCCTGCAACTTGCAGGGAGGAATTAACCCACAAAAGAGAATAGCCACTAACATTTTCCACTGTAATTTCCCTGCTCTTTTATTTAGATTTACTCATAAACTGCCATGAACCTTTCATTATCTTCAATGCGTCTTTTCATTTTATGTTCCTTTTTGGTATTTAATCAAACAACTTTTGCTAATACACCTTGTCGGGTCACGGCTTTGAGGTGTGAGTATTTGGTTAATCCTTTGGGAATTGATGCTCCTTCGCCACGCTTTACTTGGCAGTTGTCGGATGCTCGACAGGGGGCAAAACAAAAGGCGTATCAGGTTTTAGTCAGTACTGATTCTTTGGCTTTGAGCAAAGGCATTGCTTCTGAATGGAATACTGGTCAAAAAAATACTTCCCAAACCTTAGTGAGCTACCAAGGCAAGGCTTTACAGGCTTTTACTAAATACTTTTGGCGTGTAAAGATTTGGGATAAAGACGGACAAACGACGACTTCTGACATTGCCACTTTTGAAACGGGCATGATGAACATGAGTAATTGGCAAGGTGCTTGGATTAGCGATTCGAGGGAGGTAAATACCAAACCTGCTCCATATTTTAGAAAGAGTTTTCAGAGCAACAAGCAAATCGTTTCGGCACGTGCTTATATTGCCGTGGCTGGTTTGTATGAATTGTATATCAATGGTGAAAAAATCAGCAATCACCGCCTCGACCCGATGTACACTCGTTTTGATAGACGTACTTTGTATGTGACGCACGATGTAACGAAGCAATTGCAAAAAGGTAAAAATGCCATTGGTGTACTCTTGGGCAATGGCTGGTACAATCATCAATCGACAGCCGTTTGGTATTTTCACGAAGCTCCGTGGCGTGGGCGACCAACTTTTTGTATGGATATTCGGGTGAAATATGCCGATGGCACAAGCGAAGTAATTGTCACGGGCAAGGATTGGAAAACGGCTTTGAGTCCGATTATTTTTAACAGTATTTATACCGCAGAACATTACGATGCCCGATTGGAACAAGCCGATTGGAACAAAGCTAATTTTGATGATAAAGCTTGGAAAGAAGTCATTTTCAGAACTGCTCCTTCTAATAATATCGTCGCTCAGGCATTGCATCCGATTAGAAATGTAGAAGAAATTCCGAGTAAAAGTTTGAATAGAATCAATGATACTACTTTTGTTTTTGACTTGGGCAGAAATATTTCGGGCGTAAGTAAAATTAAAGTTTCGGGCAAAGCAGGAACGATTTTACGTTTGAAACATTCAGAAAGATTATATCCGAACGGAAGAGCGGATTTATCAAATATTGATGTGCATTATCGCCCGACGGATGATAAAGATCCTTTCCAAACGGATATTATTATACTTTCGGGAAAAGGCGAAGAAAGTTTTATGCCACATTTTAATTATAAAGGCTTTCAATATGTAGAAGTGACCAGTTCTCAGCCTATTCAATTGAGCAAAGAAAGTCTTTCAGGCTATTTTATGCACAGCGATGTGCCTGTGGTTGGCAATGTGAGTACTTCAAACCCTACCATTAATAAAATTTGGGCGGCTACCAATGTTTCTTACTTGTCGAATCTATTTGGTTATCCGACGGATTGTCCGCAAAGAGAGAAAAACGGTTGGACAGGCGATGCCCATATCGCCAGCGAAACGGGTTTATATAATTTTGACGGCATTACAATTTACGAAAAATGGCTCGCTGACCATCGTGACGAACAACAAGCCAATGGTGTTTTGCCATCCATTATTCCTACCGATGGTTGGGGTTATGAATGGGGCAATGGCCCAGACTGGACAAGTACCATCGCCATTATTCCTTGGAATATCTATTTGTTTTATGGCGATACCAAGATTTTGGCAGATAACTACGAAAACCTCAAACGATACGTCAATCACATTGAATCCATTAGTCCAAACGGATTAACGACTTGGGGCTTGGGCGATTGGGTGCCTGTGAAATCAAAATCGCCTGTTGAATTAACGTCTTCGGCTTACTATTTTGTAGATGCCAGCATCTTGGCAAAAAACGCTAAATTATTCGGTAAAACCGCTGATTATGAATATTACTCAGCTTTGGCAGAAAAGATAAAAACAGCTTTCAACAACAAGTATCTTAACAAAACAACAGGCATTTACGGAAGCGGATTCCAGACAGAACTAAGCGTTCCGCTGTATTGGGGATTAGTGCCAGAAGAACTAAAAGCCAAAGTAGCCGAAAATTTAGCCAAGCGAGTAGCCGCCGACAACAATCATTTAGATGTGGGTTTATTGGGTACAAAAGCCATTTTGAATGCTTTAAGTGAAAATGGTTATGCTGATGTAGCGTATAAAATCGCTTCGCAAGAAACGTTTCCTTCTTGGGGCTGGTGGATTGCCAACGGGGCAACGTCACTCTTTGAAAACTGGCCGATTGATGCCAAAAGCGATATTTCGATGAATCATATCATGTTTGGTGAAATTGGGGCTTGGTTGTACAAAGGCATCGGGGGCATCAAACCTGATGCTTCGCAGGCAGGTTTTAAAAATATCATTTTAGCCCCTAATTTTGTAGAAAACTTAAACGCTTTTGAAGCATCGCATGATAGTCCGCAAGGCAAAATCATTTCTTCATGGAAAAGGGTAGGAGAGAAGATTGTCTATACAATCACCATTCCAGCCAATGCAACGGCGACGGTTTTATTAAATGTAAAAACCAATCAGCATATTCAAAAGCAGTATTCGGTAACTGAAAAAAGTATTTCCATTACGCATAAACAATTAAAAATTAATCCATTATCAGCAGGAACGTATCAGTTCGAGATTCAGTAAATTAACCCAAACATGAAAAAAAGTATTTTTTCTCTATTCCTTATTTTAGCAGCATCCATCGCTTTTGCACAAGTAGCACCACAGCCATTGTTTAAACCAGAGGTAAAAAAAGTATTGTTTCTAGGCAATAGCATTACTTATGCAGGCAATTATGTCAATGACATTGAGGCTTATTGTATCGCACATTTTCCTAATCAAAAGATTGAATTTATCAATGTAGGTTTGCCCAGTGAAACCGTTTCGGGATTGTCGGAAGAGGGGCATGCCGACGGAAGATTTCCCCGACCAGATTTACACGAACGGCTATCAAGAGTATTAGCCAAAACAAAACCCGATTTGGTTTTTGCCTCTTACGGCATGAACGACGGCATTTATTTGCCTTTAGATTTAGTCCGATTTCAGAAATTCAAAGATGGTATTCAATGGTTACACGACAAAGTTGTGGCTTCTGGAGCAAAAATTATTCACCTTACGCCCCCAATTTATGATGAAGCAAGAGGTAAGAAAATAGGCTATTCAGATGTATTGGATGCGTATTCAGATTGGTTGTTGAGTCAAGTAAAAACGGTAAAATGGGAAGTAATAGATGTACATTATCCGATGCAAAGAGTATTAGACGCACATCGTAGATTAGACCAAAGAATCGGTATTGAAAGCAATTTTACATTAGCAAATGATGGTATTCATCCAGCCGAAGCAGGACATTGGATTATGGCAAAAAGCATTTTGATGCACTTGGGAGCAAAAGAAATCATCAAAGCAGGAACGATTCAGGCAACGCTTACGAACATTGAAAACCCAGATGCTTTTATGAAACTGATTACCGAAAGACAAAATATTTTAAAAGATGCTTGGCTAACAAATATCGGACATTCACGTCCAGAAATGAATAAAGGTTTACCATTGGAAGAAGCACAAACGAAAGCAGCGGAATTGGAAGTACAGATTCGGGAAATGGTGAGGTAAAGTCGTTAATGCTGTTTTACTTCATAAAGTAATCAAAGTATTCTTACATTTGTCAAATATCAGTACATAATACAGTAATTAAATCGTTATCCACGCTTATTTTGTGTCTGATTATTTCAGACTCTCTCTTATGTTGAAAAAATAGCACAACAAACAAAAATTTCAGTGCGATTGACACAGCAGAAATAGAAATAAAAAAAGTATTAATTCTGATTGGAGAACAGGCTACTGGAAAAAGTACGATTGCCAAAATCATTTACTTTTTCAAATCTCTTAGAGATGGTTTATTCAATCAAATTTATAATGATGCTGAAAGAGATTTCTTAGATACCTTAATATTGAATATTATTACAATCTCGAAGAAGATAAATATTTAAGCCTCTGTTTAAATGAAAATAAAAGCCTATGAATTTTTCAGCAATTCAGCTTAAAACTCATAGGCTTTTTAAATTTATTCAATGATTTTAGAAAGTGAAACGAAGCGTTACACCATAAGTAGCTGGGTCACCTAATACAGCAGCGTAATGTCCTGCATTTCCTGCTGCTGGTAATAATTGTTCGAAATAATCTTTGTTCAAGATATTTCTACCCCAAATTAATACCGAAAGTCCATTTGAAGCACGGAAGCCAATTCTACCATTAACGATATTGTAACCTTCAATATTCAAAAATTTAGATGGCGAAGCACTTGATGAGAACGTTGTACGAGCATAAGAATCAAGTGCAATAAAATAATTTCCTTTCAAAGTCATAAATTTTCCAGCTGTTGTGAATTCTCCTCCTAATGAGCCTGCCCATTTAGAAATTCCTGGTAAATCGCCCCCAGAAACATCTTTAAAAGCTGATTCTCCGCCTGTTTCTTCTAACGGAACTGGTGCATTTTTAAATGAAACATATTTTCCATCTGTATATGAAACCGCTCCATTGAATGAAAAATGACTGCCTACTCTAATACTTCCGTCAACTTCAACACCTTTTACTCTTACTTTTTCAGCATTCGCTAAATAACCTCTATTTACACCAACTTCAGCCGTTTGAACTTGCGTTTGGTAATCTTTAATTTCAGTATTATAAATGGTTACATTTAAAGACGTTTGAGATGTTGGTCTTGTTTTTACACCTAATTCATAATGTGTTACAAATTCAGGTTTTACTTTGGCTAAATCAATCAAAACGGCTCCATTAGCAGTTGGAAGTCCACCAAGGTTTACGCCAACTGGCTTATAACTATTTGCATAAGTAGCAAAAACGTTCAAAGATTTACTTGGTTTGTATGCCAATGTTACTTGTCCAGACAAATTGTTTTCGTTTACACTAAAATTAAACGCTTGATTTGTATAAACACCATTTTTCAAGGCTAATAAAGCTGGGTCAGTTGTTTGTAAACCGCCGTAAGTTTCACGTTTGTAATCCACATCTTTTTTATCGTAGTTGAAACGAAGACCCGGTAATAAATGTAATTTTTCAGTGATTGACCAGTCAACTTGGCTAAATACAGCAGCACCTAAAGTTTTAAGTCTTGAAGTTGTTTTTGTACCAAAACCATCAAATAAACCAGGTGTTTTCCATAAAGAAGAAGTTGAACTTTGTGAGAATCTCCACTGTGCAGAACCTGATTCTTCTGTTTGAACTGGGTCAGATGTTAAAAGTTGGTCAATCAAAAATACTCCAAAAACACCGCTCAATCTTTCAGAAAATTGTCCAGCATAACGAATCTCTTGTGTCCATTGGTCATGTCGTGAATTTCCTTGAGATTTTGTCAATACTGGTAAACCAATAAAATCTCTGTCATTTGATGGATCCCAAATCCAATAACGCCATGCAGTTGTTGAAGTAAGTGTTCCTTTACCAATTTTAGCATTAACATTGATGGAAGCTCCACCAAAATCGTTGTTTACTCTCCACGGAGAATCCGCATCTGTAATTCTGTCGAAAGGATTTGTTGTAGGTAATTTATACCCCAAATCAGCAATAATTGCATTGAATTGGCGATAAGCCGCACGTTTTGTCGTTACTACACCAGCCACAACTGTTGCATTTCCATCGGGTCTTTGGCGAGCATTATCACCTGCAAAAGTAATATTTACATTTTCAGATGGCGTATAAAGTAACTGTGCTCTAAAACCTAAGTTATTTAGTGAGTTTGTTGGTTTTAAAGTTGTAGTATTAAAAATTGTTCCATCTCTTTGTGTTCCAGAGAATGAAACTCTTGCTGCTAAAGTTTTACTGATTGGCCCTGTGATAGAAGCTTTTGCTTGGATATAATTCAAATTACCATAGCTTGTTTCAAAAGTTGCTCCCGGCGTAAAGCTTGGGGCTCTTGTTGTGATATTAAAAGCACCAGCAGTAGTATTTTTACCGAAAAGCGTACCTTGTGGACCACGAAGTACTTCGATACGATCTACATCAACAAAGTCGATAGCTGTTGCCGCAGGTCTTGCATAATAAACTCCATCAACATAGAATCCAACGCCTGGGTCAATACCATCGTTAGTAAGCCCAAACGATGAGCCTAATCCACGAATATTTAATGTTGTGTTTCTCCCATTTGAAGAATATAATTGCACTGATGGAATTAATTCTTTCAAACGGTTAGGGTTAAACGCACCAGCATCTTCTGCTTTTGCACCACTAATAACAGCGATTGGAATTGGAATATCTTGGATTGATTCTTGGCGACGTCTTGAAGTAACTACCACATCAGAAAGTTCGTTAGTACTTTCTTCAATAGAAATTTCTACTTTATTGGTATTGATTACAACTTCTTTTTTCTGATAACCAACAAAGGATACTACCAAAGTAAATGGCAATTTTTGTCCTGTAATCAGCGAAAACTCTCCATTGGCATCTGTAGAAGCACCGTTAGTTGTTCCTTTAATTACTACTGATGCTCCAATGATTAAGTCATTTGTTTTTGAATCAATTACTTTACCTGAAATAGTAGCATTGATAATTGGCTTATCCTGAGCTGATGTTAAAAAAGGTAATATTATTGCCAAGATTAGCAAGGTTGATTTGAAAATTTGTTTCATCGAGTGATAGATATTTTATATTGTTCTTGTGTTTATTTTAGGAATTAAATCTATAATATTTATAGACTAAATTCCTTAAAAAAAATCCTAGAATGGTATTTCTAAGACCTCAAATTATATTTTCATTTTCGATAATGAGTGCAAGTTAAGTATTTTATTCTATATAGTATATATAAATGATATACTATATGGAATAATCATTTAAAAATACAATTCTATATTTGAATTATTTTAATATAATCTAAAGATTAATAAACTTATGTACAATTTTAACGATTGAATTTAAGTGAGTTTAATTTATGAAATTGTTTTTTCTGATTATTTGCTTGAGTCTCTATGCTTTTGTTGAGTATATTTTGTTGTTTTTTCTTGAATAAATCTGGATTACCAATGGCTGTAGCCGGAAGATGGCTAAAGGTGGAATCAGCCCTATGAATCTTGTTGTGAATGACGTTAGTTCTATTGAATAAGTATGGTGAAATTCCTGCAACAGCCTCTCTACAAGCTGAACATAGACGGAGGATTAATCTATTTTGGTGATTTTTAAATCTGTAAAATGAGCAACCGTACTAATATCCAACCAAAGCCCAATACTTCCTCGAAGGTCTTTGCCTTGTTTTAAATCATTGACAATTAAAGTAGGCTGATTTGCTCCATTTACATACAATTGTGCCGTTTCGTCTTTAACAACGATTTTAATTTTAGTCCATTCGCCCACTTCCAAATCGGCATAAGCTTCATATTTTTCAGGAAATTCTTTTCTGAGTTTTTCCCAAGGAAAATGAGGATATGAAACGTACTGTGTGGCATGATTTCTACGAACTTGGTCGTTAGCTCTGCCGTTGGTTGGGCGTATATAAAAAATTTCGTACTGCGAAGTATCCGCTTTTACCCTAAAAGCAAGTCCAACAAAACCTCTTGCACCTTCAATAGGATTTTTATTTAACTCCCCCGTGATAGAAAGTTCAATTGTACCATTATGAAAATCCAAATCATTCAAACGGGCAAAAGTATATTTTTGGTTGCTGTCTGTTACTTTTGATTGTTCGAGTACTAAAGCTTCTTTTCCTTTAAAAGTATCATTTTTAATACTCACGCCATAAGGAGTAAAATTGCTGATTTTCAAAGGAATAGATTGAGAAATTGCCTTTGAGTAAGTCAATAAAAATAAAATCGAAAGGAATGCTTTACTGAAATTTTTCATAAAAAAGACTGATTATGGTTCTAACGTTGTACGAATAAAAGCTTTTAAAGCGTCTGTAATTTCTACTAATAAGGCTGGAGAAGTTTTGGTTTCATCATCCTTTTTTACGTGACGCAATCTATGTTCATACGCCAAACTCACCAAATTATTGCAGCCTTTGTCTTTTCTGGCTTTGAACCCACTTTTCTACTGAACCAAAGCGGTTTCATCAGCCTTGACAAAAGTACAAGTTAGTATTGATTGTACTAAATAAATACACAATCCCAAAGCCTAAAACACAGAGTATCAGTAAGCCTATTTTTAATGATTTTCTTCTTGAAAAATGCCATATTGTATTATTTATAGACTTAGGGAAGGTTTTAAGTAGTTAAACAAATATTTTCAGGTATTTCATCCTGCGTTATTTAGAAGGACAAGCTAATAAAGGGTAATTCATCAACACGATTATTTTTGCTCAACTACTTAAAATCTCTTTCATGCCTATTTTTTTGCTATTTTACTTCAAATCAATCGTTACATGATTGATTCTTCCTGAATAAGTAAATGGAACAGTATATTTTTCGGTTACAGCTGTTACTTGGTCTTTCCCTACTTCAATACTTTCGTAGAAACCTACCGTTGGCAAGGTTCTTTTTACTTTTACTTCGCTTACTTTTTTATCATTGATGTACAAAATAGCTGTGGCGGGAGCGTTGTTTACGTTTTCAGTTCCTTCGTAGTTAAAATCTACTTTTAGTGAATTTTTACCTGCTTTTATTACATCGCTCGAAGTAGCATAAACTTTTTCATCGCCATTATTGTAGGTAAACCATAATTGGTTTTTCTGGACATACAAACTTAATCCACCTGCTCTACCACCAATAGCCAATAATACTCCGTCTGCACCTTTTTCGGGTACAACAACATCAGCCTTAATACTTAGTGAACGACCGCCCAATTTTGGTGCAGTGCCTTCAAAAATCTGTGAGGTTTGCGGATACAAAACCAATTGTTTGCGGTTGTCGAAAATCGTTGGCGATGGAGCAGGGACAGAACCAGTACCATCTTTCAATGGATAAACATTGTACTTCCAAGCTTGTGCATCAAACAATTCTTTCAATTCTTGTAATTTTTCTGGATGCTTTTCTGCCAAATTATTACGCTCGTTAAAGTCTTCGTTGAGGTTGTACAAT
The DNA here is from genome assembly GCF_034931025.1 of Arcicella gelida. NCBI lineage: Bacteria > Pseudomonadati > Bacteroidota > Cytophagia > Cytophagales > Flectobacillaceae > Arcicella > Arcicella gelida. Next base: position 43,678 of record NZ_JAYGIL010000014.1, read on the forward strand.
TCCCAAACGTCTTTGTCGAAAGGCTGTTTTTTCACGTGTAAAGTACCTGCTTTCCAACCGTCTTTATAAATCGAACGAGAACCCATGATTTCGTAGTGTTGCACGGTATGGCGAGAAGGAAGCGTCGGATTATCAATGCTATACGCCAAACTTGTGCCTTCGATGGGTTCTTGCGGATAACCGTTAATTACCGTTGCTACTTTTACGCCCGTCAGTTCAACGGTTGTCGGTAAAATATCAATCAAGTGTGTATATTGGTTACGAATACCGCCTTTGTCTTTGATGCCTTTTGGCCAGAAAATAATCAAAGGGTTGTGCGTACCGCCCTCAGAGTTGGCATCTTGTTTCCAATGTTTGAAAGGCGTATTGGTTGCTTGAGCCCAACCCAAAGGATAATTTGGACTTGAATATTCTGTACCAATTTGGTCAATCAATGCCAAGTTCTTCTTCAAACGTTGTTCTGGCGTTAAATCTGGGTCGAAATTACGATGGGCTCTTCCTTCAAATGTTCCTTCTTTACTTGCTCCGTTGTCGCCAACCGAGACAATCACAAGGGTATTTTCTAACTGACCACTTTCTTTCAAGAAATTGATAACTCTTCCAATTTCAAAGTCGATGTGCGTTAAGAAACCAGCATATACTTCAAAAAATTTAGCATATAATTTCTTTTCATCAGCCGATAAGGCATCCCAAGCTTTCAGCCCTGGTCCACGTTCTGGCAACACAGCGTCTTTAGGAATTACGCCCAAACGTTTTTGATTTTCGATAACGATTTCACGGTATTTGTCCCAACCAAAGTCGAATTTGCCTTTGTATTGGTCGCTCCAATATTTATCCACTTGGTGCGGTTCGTGACCAGCACCGGGAGTAAAGTATAAGAAAAAGGGTTTTTCGGGAGCAAGTGATTTTTGTTCGGCAATCAAATTGATGGCTTTGTCTGCCATTTGGGTACTGAATAATTTACCTTTTTCTGGAATTACTTTTTTGGTATCTTCCCAAACCACAGGATTATATTGGTCGGTTGATCCACTCAAGAAGCCGTAGTAATGGTCGAAACCTCTACCCGTTGGCCAGCGATTGAAGGGCCCAATAGGTGTAGCATCTTTGGCGGGAGTCAAATGCCATTTACCAACGGCATAGGTATTATAACCATTTTCACGTAAAATTTCGGCAATGGTTGCTTTTTCAAAAGGCATATAGCCGTCATAACCGGGCGTTCCACCGCCAGTTTGCGGAAAAAGTCCCATGTGAACCGAATGCGAATTGCGACCCGTCAACAAAGCCGCACGAGTAGGCGAACAAATAGCCGTTGTGTGAAAATTGGTATAACGCAAACCGTTGTTAGCCAAGCTATCCAAAGTAGGTGTTTTGATTAAACCACCATAAGTACTGATTGCACCAAAACCTACGTCATCTAATAATATCCACACCACATTGGGGGCGTTTTTGGGAGCTTTGGCATAATGTTGTCCCCATGATTCTTGGGTTTCGGCAAATGTTTTACCTAATTTTCCTTGAAAAGGTTTTGTTGGGTCGTGTTGGGCAAAAATACTTAAACTAGATAATAGTCCAGTGAATGCCAGCGAAGCAGTTAGTTTTGAAAACTGTTTTGTTTTTTTGTGAATCATCATAATACTTTTATAATTGTGAGTTAGTGATTGAGTGAGTTTTGAATTTTTCGTAGCCTCTTGTGTGATATAATTCACTCATTCATCATTACTTCCAAAGTGTATTTTGCTCTAACAATGGATTATTATCAATTTCTGACTGTGGAATTGGGTATAATCTATGTTTGTCGGTTGCATTGGTTTTGCCTACTTTGTGTAAATTTGCCACGAAAGAACTCTTTCCTGTAGCATCTTTTTGACGAATCAAATCAAACCACCGTTGGTATTCGAATACTAATTCTAAACGACGATCAAGATATAAAGCTTCACGGAATTGGTCTTTGCTTAGACCTTCTGCAAGGTTGGGCAAGCCTGCTCTGTTTCTTACTTTGTTCAATGATTTATAGGCTTTTGTCGTTGGTCCATTCAATTCATTTTCAGCTTCTGCGTGAATTAACAATACTTCTGCATAACGAATGATGGCAACATTGGCAGCCGATTCGTTGGTTGGCGATAAAGAATTAGGGTCCCAAGTTTTATTGAAAAATGGCGTTGAATCATTGGGAACAGCCGTATTGACAATCGGTAAAGCGTACTTTCTACCATTTGAAGGACTCGTGAAACTTGTTACAAATGTTACTCTTTTTCTTTTGTCGCTTGGCTGGTATAATTTATAAACGCTAAAGAATTTATCATTTCCAACCGTGTAAAAACGCACCATATCAGCATAAGAACCTGTTAATCCCGGAATTGATGTTAAGATAGAACGTGGGTTTTGGTTATTCCCTTGTCCAATTGAATTTGATTTAAACTGTGCAGAGAAAATATGTTCTTTACCATTTTTGGTAGCTGGTAAAAATACATCCGCATAATTTGCAAATAAATCATAACCATAAGCACCTGTTCCGCCATCGGCTGGCGATAATACTTCTTCCGCTTTTTTAATAGCATCAGCATAATGTTGTGTAAGATTCAAAGGGAAAGAAGCTTTGGTTAAATATACTTTCGCTAAAAGTGCTTTTGCTGCACCAGAAGTAGCACGTCCAACATCTGGCGAAGCATAAGTATTAGGTAAAACGCTCGCTGCTTCTGTCAAATCTTTTTCAATTTGCTGATAAACAGCAGTTGAAGGAGATTTCGCAATGGCATAATCGTTTGCATTAACATACTTTTGGTAGCTTGTAATCAAAGGAACGTCGCCGTATAAACGGACTAAATTGAAATAATATAAAGCTCTCAGGAATTTGGTTTCGCCTAATAATCTGTTTTTAAGTGTTGCATCAAATTCAATTGTTGGAATTTTTTCTAAAGCTACGTTTGCTTTTTTAATGGCAGCATAATGTTGTTGCCATAATTCATACACCCTCAAATTAGCAGATGAATGTGCTAATACTGCCAATGAACGTACATCTGAATTAGTTGCTCCTGGCCCTGGGTCTTCATCATCGCCTGCAAAATTCATTCCTGTGTTGAACAAAGTATTGTAGGGAGTTTGCACAGTACTTCCTCCAGAATTTAATAAGAAATAAACAGCGTTTACCGCATTGATGGCATCTGTCTGGGTTTTATAAAATTGTTCTTCTGAAATAATTGATTCAGGTTTTTCTTTTAAGAATGACTCGCAAGAAGTAGCTGAAAATCCAATACTTGCAAGGGCGATATATTTTAATAATTTCATGGGATTTAATTGCATTAGGCTGTAAGCAGTAGGCTTTAGGCTTTTGTTTGTTTGCCTATTGCCTAAAGCTTATTGCTTACAGCATTTTTAGAATGATACAGATAAGCCTACTTGATAAGATTTATTGTTTGGATATACACCTTGGTCGATACCTTTATTGATTAAAGATTGTCCATTCAAACTTACTTCTGGATCATAACCTGTGTAGTTTGTCCAAGTAAGTGCATTTTGTGCCGATACATAGATTCTCAAACTTTTGATATTTGCTTTCTTCACAATTTTCGAAGGAATGGTATATCCTAAAGAAACATTTTTCAAACGATAGTAAGTAGCATCTTCAATAAAACGGTCAGAAATGGTAATGGCAGGATCTTGATACGCCGCTTTTACATCTGTGTTTGTATTCGTTGGCGTCCATCTGTTTAATAAGTCAGATGAGCTGTTGGTATAACCCGTACCTAATTCAAGGTTTGCTCTGTTGGCATTATAAATTTTACCACCAATTGATGCTTGGAAGAAAACGGCTAAATCGAATCCTTTGTAATTGAAAGTATTAGTTAAACCTGCTGTAAAAGCTGGCTGATTTGAAATCACAACTCTATCGCCTGCTTGCGTAATTACGCCATCTCCATTGATATCTTTGTATTTTTGTCCACCAGGACTTTTGTTAGCTTGCGGAGTAAGTGCTGCATCGCCCGATTGAATCACACCATCTGTTTGATACACAATAAATGAACCTAATGGATAACCTACTTTAGCAATTGAAGGAGATGAAATTGAAGGAATAATTTGATCAACACCTTCACCTAAATCTAAAATTTTATTGCTGTTATTTGAATATACCAAAGTAGTATTCCATTTTAAATCGCTATCAATATTGTGTGAATTGATGAATAATTCAAAGCCTTGATTGGCTACTGCTCCGATGTTTTGGTAAACGACAGAAGCTTGTCCGTTGTAAAAATCTGATAAACCAGAAGTACCCGGAACAGTTCTTGTCAACAATAAATCAGTCGTCTTTTTGTAGTAATAATCAGCCACAAGAGTGATTCTATTATTGAAAAGACCGACGTCAATTCCACCATCAATTTGAAACGTTTTTTCCCATCCTAAGTTCGGATTCGGTACTGAATTTGGTGCATAACCTGAAACCGTTGTATTCGAGAAGTTATATCTAAAATAGCTTAATTGTGATAATGATTGATACGAAGGAATGTTTTGATTACCTGTCGAACCAGCACTTAAACGCAATTTAAGACTACTTACATTTTTAATATCTTGGAAGAATTTTTCATTACTAATATTCCAGCCAAAGGCAGCAGAAGGGAAGTATCCCCATTTATTACCATCACCAAATCTTGAAGAACCATCCGCACGCAATGTCAATGTCAATAAATATTTATCATCGTGAACATAGTTTACTCTTCCTAAATAAGAAGCTAAAGACCATGCACTAGCCAATGAACTTGGTGTTCTTGCAGTAATTCCTGTTCCTAAATTATTATAAGAAAACGCATCTGTAGCAAAACCTGCCGCTTCAGCCACAGTACCTTTTGCTTTTGATTGTTGTGCAGTAAAACCGATTACAGCATTGATTTTATTCTTAGCATCAAGTTCTTTATCATAGCTTAATGTGTTTTCATTCAGCCAGTTACTTGTAAATACTGTACCAACAATTGCATCGCCAGCAAGGGCTAAACCTTCAGCAGTACTACTTGGTAAATAACGGTTTTGCTTATTATCAACAATATCAATACCGATTAATACTTTCGCTTTTAAACCATCTGTTAAAGTATATTCTCCTGCTACGTTTCCTAAAATACGGTTCGTAATTGTTTCGTTTAATTGATTGTATAAAGAGTTTATTGGGTTTTGTAAACTTGATTCAAAAGGACTGTTTACTACGAAAGTACCATCATCTTTATAAATCGGCAAAGCAGGAGGTGTTAATAATAAGTTTCCAACAATTGCCGCAGGTGCTACTTGTGATTTGATATTACTTACAGAAATATTTGAAGTAATTTTAAAGTTTTTGCTGTAATCGTGGTCTAATCCAAATCTACCAGAATAACGAACGAAATCTGTATTTTGAAGGACTCCGTTTTGTTTAAAGTAGTTTCCAGAAATTGATAATCGTGTTTTATCTGAACCCGAAAGTATCGATAAACTATGACTTTGAATAGCCGCTTTTCTAAAAGCTGCTGCTTGCCAGTCTGTTCCAACACCAGAAGTATCCAAAGAATAACCTGTTACTGATGGTAATGAAGTTGTTTTTCCGGAGTTTTTAGCAGCATCTTTTCTCAATGACCACCAGTCTTTTGCATTCAAAACAGGTAAAGTTCTGATTACTTCTTGTACACCATAATAAGCATCATAGTTGATAGAAGATTTTCCTTTTGTACCGTTTTTAGTTGTAACAATCACAACGCCATTTGCACCACGTGAACCGTAAATCGCTGTTGCCGAAGCATCTTTCAATACATCAATTGATTCAATATCAGCCGTATTGATTGAAGATAAAGGGTTGATTTTTGAACCATTTGTCACACCAGCATCATTCAAAGAATAATCGTTATTGATTGGAAATCCGTCGATTACATACAATGGATCTGAACCTGCTGTAATTGAGTTATTCCCACGAATCTGTACACTTACTCCACCACCAGGCTGACCAGAAGTTTGTGTAACAATCGCCCCAGCTACTGAACCTTGTAAAAGACGTTCAACCGAAGCAACAGGTTGTGCTTTGATTTCTAAAGGTACTGAAGCTATTGAACCTGTAATATCGCTTCTTTTTTGAGTACCATAACCTACTACGATTACTTCATCCAAACGCTGACCTTTTGATTCAATTAATGAAATACTAAGGTTTTCAAATTCTATAATTTCAATTTCTTTCTTTTTATACCCAACAAAAGTAGCTAGAATAGTAAAAGGAGGTTTTTGACTAGTTTTTAACGTAAATTTTCCGTTTACATCTGTTGTTACGCCTATTGAAGTTCCTTTTATGGCAATGGCTGCACCAATAATGGGTTCTTTTGTTCTTGAATCAATGATTTTTCCTGTAAGTTGTTGGGCACTGGTTTTCAAGGAAACAAATGCCAAAGCCAACATAAAGATTAATTTAAGTAATTTATTATTCATGTTAATTCTATGGATTATATATACTATATCTTCATTCTAAAACTCAGAATAGAAGTAAACAGCAAGGATTATAGGGATTTTTTGTGATTAGAATAATCATCGAATAGAACAGTTTCATTCTATTCGATGATAGAGAAAATACTACAGGGCTTGTGCCAAAGCAGTATCCAAAACACCTTTCAATTCAGCAATTCCACTTTTCTCAAAAGTTACTTTTCCATCTTTATAAAGAATCAAGTATGGAAATGAGGTAACTCTTTTCAAGGATGCAATTAATTGTGGGCTTTCTTCTAATTCGATTTCTACCACTTTTAAAGCATCACCATGTTCTTTTTTTAGGCTTTCTAAAATGGTTTTTACTTTTTTACAAGAACCACAATATTTAGAACCTACATCTACTAAAACCAATTTATTAGAAGCAACAATGTTGTTAAAATCATTAATGTTCAAGCCTTTTTTAGCAGTTGTAAAAAGTGCTTTTCCATGTCCAACCCAAGTACCGATTCCACCATCAAGTACATATACTTCGTTGAAACCTTTTGTTGCTAATTCTTTTGCAAAAGCAACACTTCTGCCATTTGCGATTGAATAGACAAAAACAGGCTGTGCAGGATTGAGTTTTTCAATGAATGAAGCATCTTGAGGATTCAGATTGACCGCTCCATTGATATGATTTTGTGCAAACTCTTCGGCACTTCTAGCATCAATAATTTGTGCTTTTTGTTGTTTCTGAATTTTTTCAGCAAAAATATCTGCTGAAATCCAGTTCTTTTTGTCAACATCACTCGTCTGAGCAAATACTGAAGTACTCAATATTAATGCTCCAAGGATATATTTTAATGACTTAATCATAATTGTAAATTTTAAAATATTGTCTGGGTTAAGCGTATTGTAAAGCAATTTGAGGTTCTACTTCATCGTCTTCGTCTGCTACTTCTGGACCATTGGCTGACAATTCACTGCCATCTTTTTTGGATTTAAAGATTGGCCACAATAACTGTGCATACCATTCTTCGCCTTTATAATTTTTAATACCATAAGCTACTGGATACTGTCTGGTAATCAAGGCTGTACCAAAAATAATGTCCCATAAAAAGAACATATTTCCAAAATTTCCTTTGTAATGCCCTACACCATCATCAGTAGAATCTGCATGATGAGCATGGTGTGTTGCTGGGGTTGAAATAGTACGTTCTAAAACCCACGCAATTGGATGCAACCATTTGTTTTCGTAAAAAGGTTTATCCCATTTAATACTTGAATGTGCCAATTTCGTAATCAAAGACTTCAAACCTTTTACAAATAATGCTGGATAACCCAAACCTAAATACACCAAAACGGTAGTTACATACGACTGTGAAAAGAAAAGTGTATAAATAATGTTTTGTCTTGATGCCATCGCCATACCCATGTACGGTGCCGAATGATGAGTACGGTGGAAACGCCACATAAACGGTACTTGGTGATGTAAACGATGATACCAATATTGTGTCAAGTCATCATAAATTGCGATGATTAATGCCCCAAAAATAAATGGAATCCAAGTAAATTCGTTTTTTGCATGTGGTAAAATAAAAGGCAATACTTTCAAGCCGAAATGAGCTACAAATGGACCAACCACTAATTTTGGTATTGTATAACAAGCAATGTCTAATAGCTTTTCGTTGTTATTCCACTTTTTGCCATAAAGACCCAATGAAAATTCAGCAAAGCCTAGTATAAAGGTTAATGCTGTGAGTCCCCAGCCGTTTAAATTTTTAAAGATTTCTTCGATAAAATGCACCATTTTGATTTTCTGTTTAAGGTAAATAAATTAGTACTTTATGTTTATAGTTTTAAATAGACTAAAAAGGTGAGAATATTTACTAGCTACAAGAAATATGGAACTGACCATCATGTTTTTTATAAAAAATATCGTAAGTAAAGCTATTATTCGCTTGCTTTTGCTGAAGTATTTTGAGACGGTTTTACTTTATTGAGCCAAGGTTTTTCGCCTTTATAATAAAACCATCCCCAGAGTAAAAATACTGGAAGTGCGTAAATAAATAGACTGACAAATGCGTCTCGAAAGATTTTCCGAGCTAGACTTTTTTCTAAGGTCATCTTAATAACGTTTGGTTAGGAAAGATTAATTTAATAAATGTTCTACCAACAGGATTCCACCTGTAAGGATAGAAACGGGAATGATAAATACTAGGATACTGATAAGTACTTTTTTCCCAATTGTGCTAAAATCTTGAAGCGTCATTATTGATTATAATTTTAGGTTTTGTTTCATCAATCTATAGGCTAAAGATTGATGAAACAGCATCAGGTAAGTTGGAAAGGATTAATTTTTATTTTTTAACGTATTAGATTCCACATAAGCACTTTTGTTGTCATTTACTTCGCCTAAACCAACAAAGCCTAAATCTTTTACAAAAGCTTGTCCTTCGTGTTGAGTCCATGAAACAAATCGTTTTAGTTCTTCATTTTCAGCATTTCTGTTAGTAATGAAATAAACGTTTTCTGTTGGAATCGCTTTGTTAGTAGGGTTCTTTTCTAGGAAAGAAATCAATTGGTCTAAATTGCCATAAATTTGCTCGTCTTTATCTAATTTCCCGTTGCTGTTAAGGTCGATAGGAAAGATAGCAAAGTCCTTCAATGGCTCACGAGTTTGTAAATTATACAAGTAACCTAAGTTATTATACGTAATTCCTAGTGGGTCACGTTTAATGGCTTCTAAAAGATTTTTGTCGTCGCCAGTAATTCCTTTTCCAACAATATTCTCAGCATCATCGCCTAAGTAACTAGCAAATGAGATGGAAGAACAAACTTTGCTGGCACGAGTGTAAATTTGGTATTTTGCAGCGTCTTTGTCTTGTTCCAAGGCATCTTCAGGATCTTCCAAGAAATACTTTTTCAGTTCTTCTTTTTTAACGCCTTTTTTAATGGCTTTTTCTGCTAAAGGATTTTTTTCGTTTCCAACTGGTAATAATGCAAATCGGCTTACGGGTATGATTTGTTTATCATTTCCAAAAGCAGTTGGTTCAGCACGGTAGGCAATAATCTGAATGGTAACAGATTCACCTGCATTGCTTGCTAATTGTACATCCGCTTTAGGATATGTTTTTTTATACTCAGTAATCCATTTTTCGATAAGGGGATAAGTAAAGCGTGTGCCGCTTAAACTTACTTTGCTGTTTTGAGCATTACTTGCTACTGCTCCTAATAAAAGAAAAAGTCCTGTTAGTTTAGCTTTCATTTTTTGATATGTTTACGTTTAAAAACATGTAAATAATTGTAAGGGATAAGCGTGACAATACTTTAAGCTTCATGGCAAAGCATAAAAAGTATTTAGCCTAAATAAGATTTAATAATTGGGTTGAGATTTTGGCTATCGACAGCAACAGCAAGAAAATGACGCAAGAGATTGAACCACCTTGAATGTGAAGTCGTGACCATTATTTTTTGAGCATTCCATTTTGTTAACGCTTAATTAAATGTTACGGTAAACTAGGCAATCATACTTTGTTGGTGGCTAACAAGATGATTACGAAGAAATTAAAAGTCTATAATTTCGATAGACAAAGATGGCTTATTGTTTTTGATTATCCAAATGTTTTCAGCAAATTATTGTATATTTTTTGTCAATTTGCTGAAAATCAAGGCTAATTGAAAATTAGTTTTTATCTTTCACACATCTGAATCCTAAATTATTACTGGCACTGCTGGTTTCTCCTTTTCCTCTACTTCCAGCCACATATCGCACACAGTATTGGTCACTACATAAAAAAGAACCGCCTCTTTGCACATGTTTTTCTACATTAGGTTCTTCAGGGTCATAGCTTGAACTAGGTCCTTTTGGATTAAGTTTCGGACTACTTTTATAATAATCAGTACGATACAAATCGCTACACCACTCCCAAACATTGCCATCCATATCGAACAAACCATAAGGATTTTTCGGGAAAGTTTTAGTAGGAGCAAGTTCTTTATAGCCATCTTCCACCGTATTTCCACTTGGAAAATTACCTTGAAAAATATTCGCAACCCATTTATTATTAGGCTTTAAGGTATTTCCCCAATAATATCTTCCCGAAGTTCTTCCACCTCTTGCAGCAAATTCCCATTCTGCTTCAGTAGGTAAACGTTTCCCAGCCCATTTTGCATAGGCCACGGCATCTTGGTAACAAACTTGTACGACGGGTTCATTTTCATGTCCTTTAATAGTACTTTTTGGCCCTTTTGGATGTTGCCAATTAGCTCCTGCTACATATTTCCACCATTGTAAATGATTGTTCAAACCTACATTTCCAGTGGGCGGAGTAAATACTGCTGAACCCGGTACTAAATTTTCGATAGGTACGCCCGGATAATCTGCTGGATTAAGTGGCCGCTCGGCTACAGTTTTATAACCCGTTGCTTTTACAAATTGTGTAAACTCAGCATTTGTCACTTCATGTTCATCCATCAAAAAAGCTTTAACAGTTACAGGATGTTTAGGCTGTGCATCTGGATACTCATCACTTCCCATTATAAAAGTGCCAGCGGGAATTTCCACCATGTTTTGTAGCTTTCCACCTTTGTTAGCAACAATATTTGTTTTATCAGTAGCGAATTTATTTTTAACAAAAGTTGGACTTTTTACTTTACAAACTGTGATTTTAGCATCAGTAGTAGGTTTTTGCTGTACTACTTGAGCATTTCCATTGGAAATCAACCAAGCGAAACCACTGATTCCTAAAATTATATAAATTACTTTTTTCATATTAGTAGCTTTGAGCCGTGAGCTTTGAGATTTTTTTGGTAAAAATACTTTTAAATATTATTCTCAAAGCTCATTAACTAATTTATTTACTTTTTCTTACTGGTAAAAGTGGTGTGGCTGGCTTGATAGTATCATAATCAACCACGCCATTTTGGGCTGCCCATTTGAAATAATCGTTTGAAAGAGCATCTACTACTAAAGGAAATTTCGACGCTACATTTTGAGTTTCGCCTCTATCTTTCTCAATATCAAATAATTGCCATTGATACGAGGGATAAATAGAAACCAATTTCCACTTGCCTTTTCTGACGGCTCTGTTGCCAGCTCTTTCCCAGAAAATCCCTTCTTCTCTTTGTAATTCTTTGTTTTCAAAAAGTAAATTGGTTAAACTTTTTCCGGGTAATGGGTTGGTTTTTAAGCCATTAAATGTTTCTGGATATTTTGCTTCTGCCAATTCGTAAAAAGTAGGAGCTAAGTCTATCAAGTGAGCCGTACCTTTATTGATATTTCCCGCTTTGATTTTTTTAGGAAACCAAGCAATAAATGGCGAGCTAATGCCACCTTCAAAAGCAAAAGATTTGAATGAACGAAAAGGCGAATTGGATAAAAATGACCAATTTTTACCTTGTGATTCAAAAGAACCAGAAGTACCTACTGGACCAGCATTTTTACCAACTTTATCGCCCCAATGTGCTACGTCTTCTGCTGGAGCTCCGTTGTCTGAAATAAAAACAATCAGCGTGTTTTCGTCTTGTTTTAGTTCTTTCAAAGTAGTCAATAACTTACCAATTCCTTGGTCAACTCTGTCCAACATGGCTGCATATACTTCCATTTTGGCTTTCCAAAGTTGCTTTTCGTCATAAGTCAAATTATCCCAATCTGGAATCTCAGCGTCTTTTTCGGCAATACTTTGTTTTTCGTCCAAAAGTCCCAAAGCTTTTAATTTTTCTAAACGTTTCTTTCTGAGAGCGTCCCAACCTGCATTGTATTTTCCTTTGTACTTTGCAATATCTTCGGGCAAAGCTTGTAGAGGCCAATGCGGAGCAGTATAAGCTAGGTACAAAAAGAAGGGCTTTTCTTGATTTGTAGGTTCGCTGATAAATTTAATGGCATGATTGGTTACTTCATCCGTGAAATAATAAGAGTTCGATTTGGGATGAATTTGTTGGTTATTTTCAATTAATGCTACTGGATATGGTTTCCCGAGTGGAATGTCTTCTGCATCAAAATAGTTAGCTCCGCCACCCAAAATTCCATAGAATTGGTCGAAACCTCTTTGGGTTGGCCACACAGATTTATCTTTGCCAACATGCCATTTTCCTGAAAGAAAAGTGTTATATCCTGCGGTTTTGAGTACTTCGCCAAAGGTCAAAGATTCTTTGTTTAAAAATCCTTGATAAGGTGCTAAGCCTAAATTTACATCGAAGTAGCCCACGCCTGCTTTGTGCGGATATTGACCAGTAATCAACGAAGCACGAGTAGGAGCACAGATGGAATTATTATAAAATTCTTTTAGTCTGATTCCCTCAAAAGCTAATTTATCAATATTGGGTGTGTTGATTTCTGAACCATACGCACCGAGGTCGGAGTAACCCATGTCGTCCACCATAACTAAAATGATGTTGGGCTTTTTGGTTTGGGCAAAAGTATTTGGAATGGATAAACTCAAGCCAAGCAAAAGGCTTATCCAAGTAAGTGATTTATTTTTCATAAGAATTTGTCTATTTAAAAAAACAAAGCTAAAGGTTCAAATCTCACAGCTTTTTAAAACCTTGTTCCGTTTCCGATTTGAACGGCTGGTTTGATTTTCTCGTAATTTTCTACATTATTTTTCTTTGCCCAAGCTTCATACTCAGTAATGAGTGTTTTTACGATTTCTGGATTTTTAGCAGATACATCTGTGGTTTCTCCTCTGTCGGCATCTAAATCGTAGAGTTCCCATCTTTTTTCTGGATAAGTAGAAACTAATTTCCATTTACCTTTTCTTACAGCTCTGTTGCCACCACGTTCCCAGAAAATAGGCTGTTCACGGTTTAATGCTGTTCCTTCCAATAAAACATTTTTCAAACTTACTCCTGCTAATGGATTGGTTTTTAATCCATTATAATTTTCTGGATATTTTGCACCTGCGAAATCATAAAAGGTTGGAGCTAAGTCAATTAAATGTCCAGTTCCACGAGCAATACTTCCTGCTTTGTTTTTTTTAGGAAACCAAGCGATAAATGGAGAGCTAATTCCGCCTTCATGGAAATTGTTTTTGTACGAACGGAATGGCGTATTCGACAAAGATGCCCAGCTTTGGTCTTGGTACTCATACGAACCTGCTGAACCAATTGGCCCAGAATTTCTCGAACGTTTTCTGCCTAAAGGTACGTAACCGCCCTGAGCACCATTATCCGAAATAAATACAATCAGTGTATTTTCATCTTTTCTTAATTCCTTCAATTTGGCGACTACTCTACCAATATTTTGGTCAACTCGGTCGAGCATGGCAGCGTAAACTTCCATTTTTCTCTGCCATAATTGTTGTTCGTCATAAGTAAAAGCATCCCAATGTGGAACGTCTTCATCACGAGTAGCGATGGGGTGTTTTGGGTCAACCAAGCCCAAGGCTATTTGTTTTTGGTGGCGAATCGTTCTTAGTGAATCCCAACCTAAAGCATATTTTCCTTTATACTTGGCAATGTCTTCCGGCAAAGCTTGTAAAGGCCAGTGCGGAGCGTTGTAGGCCAAGTATAAGAAAAACGGTTTTTGTGTTTTTTGTTGGTCTTCAATAAACGAAAGAGCTTTATCGGTAATAGTATTGGTTAAATACTCGCCTTCTTTTAAAGTAATTTTTTTGTTGTTTTCAACCAATTCAACAGGAACGTCATTTGAATCAGCATAAAAATTACTTGCACCGCCAATAAAACCGTAGAATTTATCAAAACCTCTTTGGTTTGGCCAATACAAACTATCGTTTCCCACGTGCCATTTTCCCGAAAGAAAAGTATTGTAGCCTGCGGTTTTGAGTACTTCGCCAAAGGTCAAGGATTCTTTATTCAAAAAACCTTGATAAGCGGGCAAACCTAAATTCACATTAAAATAACCAACTCCAGCTTTGTGCGGATATTGCCCCGTAATCAAAGAGGCACGAGTAGGAGCACAGATGGAATTATTATAAAATTCTTTCAATCGGATGCCTTCAAAAGCTAACTTATCAATGTTTGGCGTACTGATTTCCGAACCATAAGCACCAATGTCTGAATAGCCCATATCGTCCACCATGATTAAAATGATGTTAGGCGGATTATTACTTTTTTTCTTTTGTCCGAAGGAAGAAAAACCTACTGAGAAAAGACTTAATAAAAGGATTAGTTTGATTTTCATGTAATATTAAACTATTTTATCTATAGAAATAGTCTTTTAAAATGATACTTTTAGTTAACTGAAAACGATTATCCTCCCAAACTTTATGCTTGGATAATGATTTTCAACAAAAGATTGTGTGATTGATGTTGACTAGCAACAACAAAGTAGATTTGAAAAAATGGGAGATACCGCCATAGGAATAACATTTCGACATTTTTGGAAAATGCGTAATTGGGTTAAATTCATGTTAAAATTTACAATGATTTGAATTTAATTGCTGGTGGCTAACAAGTAAATTCCATTAAAATTATTATTAGTCTATAATTTCGATAGGCAAAGTTGTTTTATTGATTTTGAATATCCAAATTTTTTTTGAAAATATTTGACTTTGATTACACAAATTGATAAAAAGTGCAGATTTGATAGAAATGAATAAAAATTAGAGTATTTAACAGTTAGCAAAATTAAATTTCAAGAAATGAACAATCTGCCCAATTTTGAATGGTAAATTATCCAGATGTCGATAAACTTCCACCTTTTGTCGAATAAAGTCATGGTTTATGCTGTTTTATTTACTATTTTTAGACTGTACTGTTCTTTCAATTTGATTTAACAGGCTCTTTCATCAAGATTTTACTTCATTTAATTTTAACTTCAATCAACAAACCCCAATATGAATAGAAGGGATTTTATCCAATTATCTGGTATGGGCTTAGGAGCCATGATGGGTTCGTCCATTCCTGTTTTGGGAAATATGGTTACGGCAGAACATTTGCTAGAACCTGCCGCTGATGTAGCTTTCAAAAAACGAATGGCAGACATCGCTCTCAACGCTACCAAATCTCGTGGTGCTACTTATACCGACGTTCGTATCGGTAGATATTTACAACAATTTTTGTTTACTCGTGAAAACAAAGTTCAGAACATTGTAAATGCGGAGTCCTATGGTGTAGGCATTAGAGTAATTGCTAATGGCACTTGGGGCTTTTCAGCAACGAGTGATGTTACGCCAGAAGGTATTGCTAAATGTGCTGAAACGGCAGTAGCCATTGCCAAAGCCAATTCAAAAATTCAGAAAGAACCTGTCATTCTTGCTCCACAAAAAGGTGTTGGCGAAGTTTCTTGGAAAACGCCCATCGTAAAAAATGCTTTTGAAGTACCCGTTCAAGAAAAAATAGATTTGTTAATGAAAGTAAACAGTGAAGCCATGAAAAATGGTGCTGGCTTTGTTACTTCTAATTTATTTTTAGTAAATGAACAAAAGTATTTTGCTTCTTCTGACGGTTCTTATATCGACCAAGACGTTCATCGTATTTGGCCCACGTTTACTGTCACTGCGGTTGACAAAGCGGCTGGAAAGTTCAAAACTCGTGATGCCATCAGCTCGCCAATGGGCATGGGTTATGAGTATCTCGACGGTTTGGCAAGTGAAAAAATTGCTGCTCCAAATGGTTTAGTCGGCTACCGTAATTCTTATGATATGGTTGAAGATGCCATCATGGCAGCTAAACAAGCCAAAGAAAAAATGACTGCGAAGTCGGTAATGGCTGGAAAATATGATTTAATTCTGGATCCAAATCACTTAGGTTTAACGATTCACGAATCTGTTGGTCACCCGACTGAACTTGACCGTGTATTGGGTTATGAAGCCAATTACGCAGGAACAAGTTTCGCTACTTTGGATAAATGGAAAACGAAAGCATTCAACTACGGAAGTAAGCAAGTAAATATTGTTGCAGATAAAACACAACCGCATACTTTAGGTACAGTTGGTTACGACGACGAAGGTGTGCCTTGTAAAGAATGGGATTTAATCAAAGATGGTATTTTGGTGAATTACCAAGCTACTCGTGACCAAGTAAATATTTTGGGAGAAAATGCTTCGCATGGCTGTTGCTATGCCGATAACTGGAATTCGGTTCAGTTCCAAAGAATGCCAAATGTTTCTTTGCGTCCAGGTAAAGAGAAATTGAGTGTTTTTGACATGATTAAGGGTGTTGAAAAAGGGATTTATATCATTGGTCGTGGTTCGTATTCAATTGACCAACAACGTTATAACTTTCAATTTGGCGGTCAGTTATTCTATGAAATCAAGAACGGAGAAATTGTGGGAATGTTGGATGATGTAGCGTATCAGTCGAATACACAAGAATTCTGGAATTCATGTGCGCAAATTTGTGATAAAGACGACTACCGTACTTTTGGTTCTTTCTTCGATGGAAAAGGTCAGCCTTCACAAGTAAGTGCTGTTTCTCATGGAAGTTCGACAACACGTTTCAACGGTGTAAATGTGATTAACACAGGACGTAAAATATAGTTTAATGGGCTTTAGGCAATAGGCTTTAGGCTATAAGCTTTTTTTGCTTACAGCTTATGGCCTAAAGCTTACAGCCTTCAACTTAATCTCGCAAAAAAACATGTCAATTATATTAACAAAAGAAGAAGCTAAAAAAATCATAGATAAGGTTTTAGCCTTTTCAAAAGCAGACGAAATGAGTGTGTCGCTAAGTGGTAGCCGCACAGGAAATATTCGTTATGCTAGAAATTCAGTTTCAACAAGCGGTGAATCACTTGACCTTTCTTTGGCAGTAACCGCAGTATTTGGCAAACGTTCAGGTACGGCAACAATCAATGAATTTGATGATAAATCATTAGAAAAAACCGTTAGAAGAGCTGAAGAAATCGCCAAATTAGCCCCAGAAAACCCTGAATATGTGCCAATGCTTGGTCCACAAACATATTTAGAAACAAGTACTTTTTCAGAAAGTACAGCTAAAATCGACCCAGATTATCGTGCGAAAGCCGCTTTTGAAAGTATCGACCCTTGTTCTAAAAAAGGTTTGACAGCTGCGGGTTATTTAGAAGATTCTTCGGGTTTCAATGCTATGGGAAATAGCAAAGGACTTTTTGCTTATAATAAATCAACTTCTATAGATTTTTCAATTACGGTGCGTACAGCCGACGGATTAGGTTCTGGTTATGCCATTCGTGATTTTAACGATGTTTCAAAACTAAGTACTAAATCTGCAACTGAAATTGCAATGCAAAAGGCATTGGCTTCAAGTTCAGCAAAGGCTTTAGAACCGGGGAAATATACAGTAATTCTTGAACCTGCCGCTTCGATTGATTTATTGCAAAATATGATGCGAAGCATGGATGCTAGAAATGCTGACGAAGGTAGAAGTTTCTTGAGCAAAAAAGGTGGCGGTATTCGTTTAGGAGAAAAACTATTCGACGAAAGAGTAAACATTTATTCAGACCCAAGTAATCCTGAAATTCCTAAAGCTGGTTTTTCTGGTGATGGTCGTCCACAAGAAAAAATCTATTGGATAGAAAACGGGGTTGTAAAAAACCTTACTTATTCAAGATTCTGGGCAGAGAAAAAAGGCGTAAAAGCAACGCCACCACCATCAGGATTTATCATGGCTGGCGGTACAGAATCTTTGGCAGATTTGATTAAAGGAACTGAAAAGGGTATTTTGGTTACTCGTTTTTGGTACATACGTGCAGTTGATCCACAAACATTACTTTACACAGGACTTACTCGTGACGGTACTTTTTATATCGAAAAAGGACAAATTAAATATCCTATCAAGAATTTCCGTTTCAACGAAAGCCCAGTAATTATGCTTAATAATTTAGAAGCAATGGGTGCACCAATGCGTATTGGAGGTAGTTTGGTTCCTCCCTTAAAAATAAGAGACTTTACCTTCAGTAGTTTATCTGATGCGGTTTAGTTGATGAAGGTGAATGGCTGAAAACTCAGACCATTCACCTTCTTTATTTAACCATTCATCAAAATCATCATTTCAAAGTATTCATTACTTCATCAGAAACAATATATTTAGGTATTTGGAAAAACTCGCCAGAGCGGTTTTAGGAATGTCTTATTAACTTTTAGCTTACTTTTAAAAGCCTTAATAAGTATAACTCCTTAGCTAATTTGTAGGTGTTTTTTCTCGTATCTATTTCAACTAAAAACTAAAAAAACTTTGAAAAGAAGAGATTTTATTCAAATGTCAGGCTTAGGAATGGGAGCAATGATGCTACCAAACATCCCGATTGTTGGAAGGCCTGTTTCCGCAGAAGCTCTTTTGGATGGTACTGTAGATGTAGCCATCAAAAAAAGATTAGCTGATGCTGCTCTTAATGCTGCCAAAGCCAAAGGTGCCACTTACACAGATGTAAGAATTGGGCGTTATCTCAATCAATTCGTGGTTACTCGTGAAGACAAAGTTCAGAATATTGTCAACACCGAATCCTATGGTGTAGGCGTAAGAGTAATTGCCAATGGTTGTTGGGGATTTGCTGCCGTTGTAGATGCCAAATCTGAAGCCGATACCGCTCGTGCAGCCGAAGAAGCTGTTGCGATTGCCAAAGCAAATGCCAAATTGATGACGCAACCCGTTCAATTAGCTCCACAAAAAGGTTTTGGTGAAGTTAGTTGGAAAGCTCCTATTCAAAAAAATGCTTTTGAAGTACCCATTAAAGAAAAAGTTGATTTATTGTTGGGTGTGAATGATGCTGCCATGAAAAATGGCGCTAACTACGTAAACTCAGTCATGTTTTTAGTGAATGAGCAAAAGTACTTTGCTTCTTCCGATGGTTCGTATATCGACCAAGATATTCACAGAATTTGGCCGATTTTTAATGTAACAACTATCGACCCTAAATCAGGAAAATTTGAAACTCGCCGTACATTGAGCGCTCCAATGGGAATGGGTTATGAATATCTTCAGACCAATCCAAGCGATAAAATTACAGGAATCACTACCCGCTACAACAAAGGTTACGATATGTTGGAAGACGTTATCGCTGCCTCAAAACAAGCCAAAGAAAAGCTAACCGCAAAATCTGTTGAAGCTGGGAAGTACGATTTAGTATTAGACCCATCGCATCTTTGGTTAACCATTCACGAATCGGTAGGTCACCCATTGGAACTTGACCGTGTATTGGGATATGAAGCCAATTTTGCAGGTACTTCATTTGCTACTTTAGATAAATGGCAAAGTAAAAACTTCAACTACGGAAGTAAACAAGTAAATCTATTTGCTGATAAAACACAGGTAGGTTCGCTAGGTGCTGTTGGTTGGGACGATGAGGGCGTAAAAACTAAACAATGGGATTTAGTAAAAGACGGTACTTTGGTGAATTATCAAGCCATTCGTGACCAAGCCCATATTATCGGCGAAAAAGAATCTCATGGTTGTTGCTATGCAGATAGCTGGTCGTCGGTACAGTTTCAACGCATGGCAAATGTTTCGCTTGCTCCGGGCAAAACCCCTTTGTCGGTTGAAGAAATGATTAAAGATGTAAAAAAAGGAATTTATATCGTTGGCGATGGTTCTTTCTCGATTGACCAACAACGTTATAATTTCCAATTTGGCGGACAATTGTATTATGAGATTAAGGATGGAAAAATTGTAGGAATGCTAAAAGATGTAGCTTACCAATCTAATACTCAGGAATTCTGGAATTCTTGCGTACAAGTTTGTGATGAGCGTGATTATCGTTTGGGTGGTTCTTTCTTTGATGGAAAAGGTCAGCCTTCGCAATCAAGTGCTGTTTCACATGGTAGTTCAACGGCTCGTTTTAATGGCGTAAATGTAATTAATACAGCACGTAAGATTTAAATAGCTTTATTGGCTTTATGCTATAAGCCATAGGCTATAAGCTTTTTAAAAAGGTTTATAGCTTACAGCCTAAAGCCTACTGCTTAGAGCAATTCAAACGTCCAAACTCCTTTAATCTCGAAATCAACATGTCAGTAATATTAACCGAAAGTGAAGCTAAAACCTTGCTTGAAAAGGTTTTAAAGTATTCAAAAGCAGATGAATGTGAAGTAAATCTGTCGGGCGAAATACGTGGAAATATCCGCTATGCTCGTAATGAAGTATCCACAAGTGGTGCTTTAACTAATCAAAATTTATCGGTGCAATCTGCTTTTGGTAAAAAAGTAGGCGTTGCGACAATTGATGAATTTGATGATGCTTCTTTAGAAAAAGTAGTGCGTCGTTCAGAAGAATTAGCACAATTAGCTCCTGAAAATCCCGAATATGTAGGTTTGTTAGGGCCACAAACTTATATTAAATCTAATGGATATTTCGATTCAACCGCTAGCGTTTCACCCGATACTCGTGCTGAAGCTGTTAGCAAAAGTTTGAAATTATCCAGAGAACAAAAATTGGTTGCCGCTGGCTTTTTAGAAGACCAAAAAGGTTACTCTGCCATAATGAATTCTAAAGGACTTTTTGCTTATTATAAAAGTACCAATGTGAATTTTTCATTGACAGTTCGTACAGAAGATGGTACCGGTTCTGGCTACGTAGCCAAAGGTTATAGCGACGTCAATAAATTAGATACTGCGGCAGCGACTAAAATTGCGATGCAAAAATCATTGGGTTCAAAAGGAGCAAGAGCTTTAGAGCCAGGGAAATATACCGTAATTTTAGAGCCAACAGCAGCGGCAGTTTTATTAGAAAATATCTACTTTGATATGGATGCCCGCAGTGCAGATGAAGGTCGTTCATTCTTTAGTAAACCGGGTGGCAAAACAAAACTTGGTGAAAAAATTGTTGATGAAAGAGTGACTTTTTTCTCTGATCCAACTCATCCTGAATTACCAGCTTCGTCATGGTCAGGCGATGGTTTACCGCAAGAAAAAATGATGTGGATTGAAAAAGGTGTAGTTAAAAACCTTTCTTATTCAAGATATTGGGCAAAAGAAAAAGGAGTAAAACCTGTTCCTTTTCCTAATAACATGATTATGATGGGTGGAACAGCCACATTAGAAGAAATGATTAAAAGTACCCAAAGAGGTATTTTAGTTACTAAACTTTGGTATATCCGTTCTGTAGATCCACAAACATTATTACAAACTGGTCTTACTCGTGACGGTACTTTTTATATTGAAGACGGAAAAATTAAGTATCCAATCAAAAATTTCAGATTCAACGAAAGTCCGATTATCATGCTTAATAACCTTGAAATGCTAGGTAAAACAGAGCGTGTAGTGAGTACTGAATCGAATCAAAATTACATGGTACCGCCAATGAAAATCAGAGAATTTACCTTCTCGTCACTTTCGGATGCGGTATAGAAAGCTTTAGGCAGTAGGCTTTAGGCTGTAAGCTTTGGATTATAGAATAATTTAGGTTTTGATTTGTTTAAATATAACACTTCTAATTCCTTAAAATTCAATAGCCTAAAGCTTACAGCCAATAGCTTAAAGCATTAAAAAAATTATGAAACCATTTATTTTTACAAGAATTCAATATACTTCTGGAGATTGGGATACTGACCAACGAATGCCTTCAAATATCCTTAATTCTTTGGTAGAATATACAACCATTCCCATTGATGAAAAAGAAAAAGTGGTTTTATTGAGCAGTAACGAGCTTTTTAAAAGCCCTTTTTGCTATTTGAGTGGGCATAAATTGGTAGAATTCTCAAGTAAAGAAAGAGACAATTTTCGCAAATATGTAGAAAACGGTGGTTTTGTATTTGTGGATGATTGTAATCATGATATTGATGGACTTTTTGCCAAATCGTTTGAACAGGAAATGGGAAGAACTTTTGGTGAAAAAGCCTTGCAAAAAATTCCGAATACTCATCCCATTTACAATTGTTTTTTTCATTTTGAAGGACCGCCAACAACCAGTTTTGAATTAAACGGTTGGGGAGATGACCTTGTTCATGATTATTTAAAAGCCATCACCATTAATGGAAGAATTGGCGTTTTGTACAGTAATAAAGATTACGGCTGTGAATGGGATTACGACTTCCGAAACAAGCGATGGCTCGCTGAGGACAATACAAAATTTGGAGTAAATATCATTCAATACGCACTAACAGTATAGACATTGGAAAATAAAGACCTTACTTTTTATAAAACATTAGTGGTGAAACTGCCATTGCTCAAAAAAGAAATTGCCAAAGTTATTGTAGGACAAGAAGAAGCAATCGATGAAATCCTGATTTCCCTTTTGGCAGGCGGACATTGTTTGTTAGAAGGTGTTCCCGGCTTGGCAAAAACGCTGATGGTAAAAACCATTTCAGAAGCGTTGGAAATGAAGTTCAAAAGAGTACAATTTACGCCAGATTTAATGCCAGGCGATATTGTAGGAACTGAAATTTTGGAAGAAGACCACGAAACTGGTAAGAAATTCTTCAAATTTAATAAAGGGCCAATCTTTGCAAACATTGTTTTGGCGGATGAGATTAACCGTACTCCTCCTAAAACGCAAGCAGCTTTGCTAGAAGCAATGCAAGAATATAAGGTAACTTATGCAGGTACAAATTATGATTTGCCTAAGCCTTTTTTGATTATTGCCACGCAAAACCCCATCGAACAGGCGGGTACTTATCCGCTTCCTGAAGCACAATTAGACCGCTTTTTATTATATATCAAACTGGGATATCCTTCTGAAACAGAAGAATTACAAGTATTAAAAAGTACTACGGGTGTAGGCAAACAAAATCTCCAAACGGTGATGTCTGATGAAGACATTATTACTTTACAACAACTAACCCGTCAGGTACATATTAGTGAAGAATTGATTGTGAAAATCAATCAAATTGTACGCTCTACTCGTCCAGCAAGTACTTCTTCTACTTTCGTAAAGCAGTGGTGCGATTGGGGAGCTGGTCCACGTGCTGGGCAAGCTTTAGTACTTTGTGCCAAAGCAAGAGCCGTTTTGAACGAACGTTTTTCTGTGTTACCAGAAGACATAGAAACACTAGCCTTTCCGATTTTAAGACATCGTATTGCCCTTAATTTTAGAGCTGATGCCGAAGGAATTACAACGGATGATGTGATTGCTGAATTATTGAAAAATTTGAAATAATTATGGCATTATTATCAAACGAATTAGTGAAACTCAACAACCTTCAACTGGCTGGTAGATTAGTCAGTGAAGAACTAATGTTGGGAATTCACCACAGTAAACGCTTTGGCTACGGAATAGAATTTGAACAATACAAACATTATCAAGCTGGCGACGACCCCAAGAGAATCGACTGGAAACTTTATGCAAGAACACAAAAGCATTTAGTCCGTGAATCTTCCACAGAAAGTAATTATCATCTTAGGCTAATCATAGATTTGTCTGGCTCGATGAATTATGTTGAAAACGGTGTCAGTCGTTTACAATACGCTAAAATTTTATTGGCTTCATTGGCTTATTTGGGCTATCGGCAAGGCGATATGATGAGTTTGTACGCTTTGCAAAATGGAGAAGTTCAAACATTAGTGAGTTCTGGAAAACAGTCTTTTCAAAGAATTTTGTATGAACTTGAAAAAGCGGAAGCCAAAGGCAATTGGCAAAATCAGAATCCTAAATTTCCTGTTTTTCAACAAAAACAAAAAGAGGTTGTCATTTTCGTTTCCGACTTCCTACAAATCAATGAAGAATGGTTGAATTTGATAAAAAATCTAGCCAATCCGCATCGTGAAGTAATGGTTTTTCAGGTATTAGGCAAGCAAGAAACAGATTTTGACTTGAAAGGATTTTACCGTTTCAAAGATTTAGAAACTGGCAAAGAAGTAGAATTACAAGCTGAAAGTATCAAAGCAGAAGTAATAAAAAATGCCCAGATTTATCAAAAAAGCTTAATATCTGCTTTGCAGATACCTTTTGTGTATTTACTTCAGACAAATCTGGGCGAGCCTATCGCTAATGTCATCAGTGAATCTTTGAAAAAAAGGAGAGGGTAATATTTTAGGCTATAAGCTATAGACTGTATGCTTTATGCTAAAATACTTTTCTCTGAATTTGAATGATTAATATTGCATTTGCCTAAAGCCTACCGCTTATAGCCTAAAGCTTAAAACAAAAATTAATAAAATGGAATTATTAAATCCTTTGATGCTTTGGGGAATATTGGCGGTTACAGTGCCGATAATCATCCATTTTTGGCATCAAAAAAAAGGAAAAGTAATATATTGGGCAGCCACAAACTGGCTAATCGAAAAGAACCTTCAACAATCCAGAGGTATTCGATTAGATAATATCTTTTTGCTTTTGCTTAGGTGCTTGTTGCTGATTTTACTTTGTTTTTTGCTGAGTAAACCTTTTCTAAATACTTTCGGGAATCATCAAGTAGATAAGAAAATACATTTGGTACAAGCAAAAAGTTTTGTCACTGAAAATTATAAATTTGAACTGCAAGAAGCCTTAAAAAAAGGAGAAAAATGTTATTGGTTTTCGGAGAAATTATTACCAATCACTGATTTACAGCAAATTCCACAAAATGAAAATTTGAATGGTGAATTGCTTCAAAAAAGCTTGAATAAATTAGTAGAAGTAATTGATAAAGAGCAGATTAATATGTACTTCATCAATTCAGCATCTTTACAAACGCTACCGCATATTTTTGTGCCAAATACTTTTGTGCTACATAGTTTAATTGATACCAGCCAACAAGTCAGACCATATTTAGGATTCATCAATAATAAAAGAATACTCATCGGTTCAAATAAACTATTGACTTTAGCACCAGAAAGTATTGAAAAAGGAGCTTCAAAACATTCAGGTTTAATAAAAGTGCTGATTGAAAACCAAGATTCAGGCGAAAAGCAAAGCATCAAAGCTGCACTAGAAGCGTTGGCTCAAACGTATCAACTAGAGTTTGATTTGACTGAAAAAAGTAAATCTGATACTTCTTACGACATTGTTTTTAGTAGTCGCTTTCCAGAAAAGTTACTGTCTGATAACACACTTTATATTTTTTCAAATACAGCCAAGTGGAAATTTTTAGCAGAAAAATCTAATCAAGTACTTATTCCAAATTTGTTGAATCCTCAAGGTTCTGAAATGGTATTTGAAGGACTTTTACCTGAATTTTTGGGCGAAAAAATCATTCAACATTTTGGTTTACAAAATGAATATAAATCTTTAAGTCATCAACAACTCAATTCATTATTTAAAGCACAAAAGTATTTCAAAGCAGTATCAAACGACTGGTTTTCAAAGTCTTTATTATTGTTTTTTGTGTTACTCTTAGCTTTAGAAAGATGGATTGCCATTTATAAAAACTCATGAATCAACTCAAACAAATCATCACGAAAGTCAAATTTCAGCTATATTTTATGGCTGGATTGAGGTGTTTATTGGTGGCTGGTTCGGCATATTTTGCGGTATTGTTTTTACTTCAATCAAGTTCTTTTGCCATCATTGCTTTTGTAATTTCAGCGTTGACGATGGCTTATTTTACAAAACTTTTTCAAGACAAAAGTAAAGAAACCATACAGTTAATTCACCAAAAAATTGAAAATACTGAGTACAGCCTTGAATTATTAACCGTAGAAAATCCCAATTTAGCGGAACAATTACAACTAGAGCGAATTTTTTCCAATGAGCATTTTCAAACTCCTTGGGTTTTTAATAAAAAACTGATTTTATATGTAGCAATTTTCCTTACTTCTTGGCTTTTGTATGCTTTCTTTCCAAATTTTTCAAGTAAAAAAGAAGATAGTTTGCTGCAAGAAAGTAAATCAAAAAGTGCTGACAATAAGAACATTAACGCTCCAGTTTTCACCAAAGCAACGTTGACAATTCAGCCACCAACTTATACAGGATTGAAAGTTGTTGAAAGTCAAAATATGAATGCTTCTGCCATTGCGGGTTCACACTTGAAATGGCAATTGTCTTTTTCAAATAGTGAAAATGTAACCGTAAAATTGATTAATAATCAAGGTGGGGAAATTACTTTCAAGAAAAATAAAGCATTTTTTGAATACAGTGATGAACTTTTAAGTTCGGGTTTATACGCTTTTAAAGCTTATTGGAAAGATTCATTGATTTATCAATCAGACTATTACCGTTTGGAAGCCATTCCAGATTTAGCCCCAAAAATCGAACCTAGTTCTAAGGAATTATACAAATTACACTTTTTGAAAGATGCCAAAAATGTACAGATTTCAGCAAATATTTCGGATGATTTTTTAGTAAATCAAGCTTTTATTGTGGCTACTTTGGCAAGAGGTTCTGGTGAAAATGTGAAGTTTAGAGAAGTAAAAATTCCGATTACCAACAGCAATTTTAAGCAAAGCAATGTGATAAAAAACATTGATTTAAAAGCCTTAAATTTTGCTCCGGGTGATGAGTTATATTACTATTGGGCGGCATTTGATAATAAACGTCCGATTCCGAATTATACTAAATCGGATACTTATTTTATCGTGTATAAAGATACCACACAAGTAGAAGAAAGCGATTTAGCAACGATGGCGATTAATATTATGCCAGAATATTTTAGAAGTCAGCGACAGATTATTATTGATACTGAAAAGCTAATTGCTAAAAGAAAAAAGCTACCAACCAAAGAATTTAACAGTACTTCAAACGAAATTGGCTTCGACCAAAAAGCACTTAGATTACGTTACGGGCAGTATTTAGGAGAAGAATTTGAAAATTCTATCGGTTCAGCCAACGCCTTGCCCAATGAAAATGAAGCTGGAGGTGATTTATTAAAAGGTTTTCGTCATGCTCATGACGAAGGCGAACACGACCACGAAGCTGGCGAAAAACATGATGAACACGAGCATGGAGGAAATAAGCCAGATACCGATAACAAAGACCCTTTGGCAAGTATGTTGGCTGATTATGTACACTCGCATGATGATGGAGAAGCCAATACTTTTTATGAGCAATCGACGAGAAGTTTGTTGAAAATGGCTTTAGAACAAATGTGGCAATCGGAATTGCATTTGCGAATGTATGAGCCTGAAAAAGCCATTCCTTTTGAAAAAAAGGCTTTAGAGTATTTAAAATCGGCTCAACATAAAGCTCGTACTTTTGTGAAAAAGACCAGTTTTGACCCACCACCGATTAAAGAAAAAGAAAAACGTTTAACGGGTGAGTTGACAAAGTTTAATGAGAAATTCACTTTCGAGAAAAACTATTCTCAACAGCAAATTGAAAGCTTAATTTCGGAAGTAATTGGTATTGTAAGTACCAAAGCGGAAAACCAAAAACTGTCAGCGACCAATAAACAAAAAATACTTTTATTGGGTACTTTGATGAGTTCAAAAATCATGAATACAAATTTGAACAGCTGGTCGATTTTGACTGCCTTGCAGAAAATGATGAATGATAAAAATTTATCCGAAGCAGAAAGCATTAGTTTGCAAAACAAACTTTACCAATTACTCAGCAAAACTTTGCCCAATAAAAATAATCCGAAAGGGTTGAATTATACGGGCGAAAAGAAATTAGAAAAAGCTTTTTGGAAGAATATGAGTTCAGGTTCTTTATAAAGAAATATTTTACCGCCTGATTTTATGCTGGTAAAACAGACCAAATAAAATTCATCAATGATATTAAATCTTGTTAACATTAATACTTTCAGTACTTTCGACTGGCTTATTGTGATAGCCTTGTTGGTTTTACTGTGTATCCAAATTTTTGCGTTACAACGAAATAAATCCATCTCTCAACTACGTTTTTGGCTAAAAATTGTATTGAATATTTCTCTTTGGGCTGTTGTCGTTTTGCTCTTTATCAATCCAAGTATTGAAAAAGAATTAGATAGCAATAAAGTACTGTTGGTAAGTGAAAATGTTCCTCAATCAGCTATTCAGAGGGTTAAGGATAGTCTAAAAATCACAGAAGTATTTTCTCAGAAATCTTTTAATAGACAAGTAATTGATAATCGAAAACTGATTAATCAACTTGGTAAGATTTATTTATTGGGAGAAGATGCTTCGCCAGAATTACTCAGTAAAATACAGCAACATGCTATTCATTGGATTCCGTTTTTTCAAGAAGATGAATTACAAGAAATTCATTGGAATGGCATTACTCATCAAGGTGAAATTCAGCAAATTAACGGAAAAATATACTCTTCAGTTTCACAAATACTTCGATTAAAGCTCGCCAATCAGGTTTTGGATAGTATCAAACTTACAAAGGGTTTTAATGCTTTTACATTGAATTTCACCAATTTTTCTATTGGAAAAACTACGATAAATTTAGCACTAGGCGACAAGCCTTTGAAAGAAATCAATTACTTCAGTCTGAAAAATCAGCCACACAATTTCTTATTTATCCTCAGTAATCCCGACTTTGAAAGTAAAACCTTGGCTGATTGGCTCGGAAAAAATGGCAACAAAGTAGAAACAGTTACAACAGTTGCCAAAAATACCCAAAGTACATTTTCGATTAATTCTTCTAAGAAATTTATTCCTGATATAATCATCACTGACCCATCGAATGCAGGCAATGCTTTGGTGAAAAAGGCTTTTTCGGATGGCAAAAGTGTGTTATTTATCAATATAGAAAATCCAGATGTTGACGTGCGAAATATTAATCAAAATTTGGGTACAAAATGGAAAGTAAAACGTATTTCAAACCAAGAAAATCGAGTAATTTCACAAGATTTAACAGCACATTCATATCAATTTGAAGCGACATCTTTTCAGAAAAATATTGCTGAATATCCAATTGCCATTCAAAAGAGATTTGGGAAAGTAGGAGTGAGCCTTTTAAACGAAAGTTTTCCTTTGATCTTGAGTGGCGATAGCATTACTTATTCAAGAATTTGGCAAAGTACGTTTCAAACATTGTATCCATCATCTAACGATAATATTAAGGTTGATGCACCGATTTTTACAGATATTAAAAGCAATATCAACACAAAACAAAGTGCAGAAGAATTGATTTTTGTAGAAAAAGATACCGTTGCTACAATGCAGTCAGGCATAAATCCGCTGTCTGCTGTGGCAAAATATACTTTTAGAAAATCTGGCTGGAATACTTTTCAAGATAGCTTGTCAATCTATGTAGAAGAAGGAAATAATAATTTAGCAAAGTCTAAAATAATTAAACCTTATTTAAGCGAAAGTGGAATCAGTAATGCAGCAAATGCTACTGAAGTATTTTCAACGACCATGCCCGAATGGTTTTGGTATTTACTGATTGTTTTGCTCTTAACAGCTTTATGGCTTGAACCTAAGTTTTAGGTTCAAGCCTACTTTATTTAAAACTTCATTCTTTGAATTCTGACGGCATTCAGTATCGCCAAAAGAGCTACACCGACATCCGCAAAAACGGCTTCCCACATATTTGCCAGTCCGCCAGCACCAAGAATTAACACTAATACTTTTACTCCAAAAGCTAAAGAAATATTTTGCCAGACAATCATTTTGGTAGCTTTAGCAATATGAATTGCGGTAACAATCTTAGAAGGTTGGTCATTTTGAATAACTACATCAGCAGTTTCGATAGCAGCATCTGAACCTAGCCCGCCCATTGCAATACCCACATCTGATAATGCAATTACAGGTGCATCATTAATGCCGTCTCCCACAAAAGCAACTGTAAAATGTTGGTCTTTTAAGCTTTGTAATTGCTGAACTTTATCTTCGGGTAATAATTCAGCAAAGGCATCCGTGATGTTTAAAGTTTTTGCAACTTTTGTCACAACCACTTTTTTATCTCCCGAAAGCATAACAGTTTTAATATTAAGCTTTTGCAAATTGGCAATAGTATCTTTAGCATCAGCTTTTATTTCATCAGCAATTAATATATAACCAACAAATACTTTATTATAGGTTATTGCCACGATGGTTTCCTCGATATTGTCTAATGCAATTGGATATGAAATTTGATACTTTTTCAATAGTTTTAAATTCCCTGCCATTACTTCATCATCAGCTATTTTACCGATTAGACCATGTCCTGAAATTTCCTTAAAATCTTTTAGATTACTTTCAGACAAAGTAGGTTTTACATAATCCACAATCGTTTTAGCAACTGGGTGGCTTGATTTACTTTCTAATAAAGCTACCATTTCTAAAACATTTCTTTGTTCAAGTCCAAAAATTTCTACTCTTTGAACTTTGAAATTTCCTTTAGTAAGCGTACCTGTTTTGTCCATTACCACGGCATTTACTTTGGTCATCACATCCAGAAAATTAGCCCCTTTGAACAAAATCCCATGTTGTGAAGCCGCCCCGATGCCACCAAAATATCCAAGTGGAATAGAAACCACCAAAGCACAAGGACAAGAAATTACCAAGAACACTAATGCACGATAAAGCCAATCTTGAAAAAGGTAATTTTCGACAAAAAAGTAAGGGAGTAAAGTAATCAAAACCGCCAAAGCAAAGACAATTGGCGTATAAATTTTAGCAAATTTTGAAATAAATAATTGTGTTTGTGATTTTCGGGCTGTTGCATTTTGCACCATTTCCAAAATTTTCGAAAGTTTTGTGTCTTTAAAAGTAGTATTAACTTGAATTTCAGAAAGGGTTTCCAAATTAATCATGCCTGCCAGAATAATCTCTCCTTTTTGTTTGTTTTCTGGCATACTTTCGCCCGTTAATGCAGCCGTGTTGTAAGTAGCAAATTCAGTCATTTGGATTCCGTCTAAAGCTACTTTTTCACCTGCTTTTACTTGGATAATCTCTCCAATTGATACTTTTGCTGGATTGGCAATGACAATTTCTCCATCTCTTTTCACCGAAACTTTATCAGGACGAACGTCTAATAAAGCTTTGATTGAGCCTTTGGCACGCTTTACTGCTGCTCCTTGAAACAGCTCGCCGATGGTATAAAATAGCATTACAGCAACGCCTTCTGGATATTCACCAATGCCAAAAGCTCCAACAGTGGCTAAACCCATCAAGAAAAACTCATTAAAAATATCGCCTCTTTTGATACTGTTGAACGCACTTTTAAGAACAGGAAAACCTACTGGTAAATAGGCAATTAAGTAGCCAATAAAACGAAGTTCGGAATTAAAAAATGAAACGTTGAGATTATCCAGTAGAATTCCAAGTAATAACAAAAGTCCAGAAATTATGGCTGGAAAATACTCTTGCCAGTCATAATTTTCATTATGGTTATGTTCAGAATGATTGTGTTCTTCATGATCAACATGTTCATGATGATGTATGGTTGAATGTTGGTCGCACATAATTTTAGATGAAGTATAAGGATTAGGGCAGTAAATTAGAGAAAAAGGAAGTGCAACAGGGAATCAAAAAGGAAAAATAAATTGAGAATCAGGAAATTTTGTAAATATTGACACTCTAAAATATTAAACAAAGGCATTTCTGAGTATTTTTAAAAATATCATTTAACAGCATCGCTTTTGAAAAAATCTTTCCATTTTCGCATTCGTAAAATACACCGTTACTTAGGTTTGGTACTTGGTATTCAATTTTTATTCTGGACGATTGGAGGTTTGTACTTCAGTTGGTCGGATATGGATGAAATACATGGCGACCACCAAAAAGCTCATATTCATCCACTCAGTGCCAATATTACTTTGGCAAATCCACAAACTGTTATTCAACAAATAAAGCAAAAGGATTCTGTCAATTTCATCTTTGATATACAACTCATCCAAATTTTAGGGAAAGCTACTTATCGGATCACTTACTCGCAAGAACATGATAGAGCTAAGAAAATCCAATTAGCAGATGCTGAAACGGGTAAAATTAGACCAGCTTTATCGAAAGAAGAAGCGATAGAAGTAGCAAAAAGAGGTTTTGCAGAAGATGCCAAAGTCAATAAGGTAGAGTATTTAACCTCTACCAACGGACACCATGAATACCGTGAACAAGCTTTACCAGCTTATGCCATTACTTTTGAACATCCGAGCAAAACAACAGTTTACGTTGCCACAGAATTAGGAACAATTCAGAAATTTAGGAATGAAAAATGGAGAATTTTTGATTTTCTATGGATGATGCACACCATGGATTTTGAAAGTAGAGATAATATTTCCAATTACTTGTTGCGTGCTTTTTCGATTTTTGGATTACTTACCATCCTTTCAGGATTTATACTTTTCTGGGTGAGTGCGAAGGCTGTTAACGAACGGAAGAGGAAAAAATCTGTTTAATATTACGAGTATAAATGTTATCAATGAAATAAATAAAGTATTTAAATCGTCTATAAAAAAACATGTACTTTAATCTTACAAAGATGAAAACAAAATCATTACTCATTGCGGTATTTTCACTGCTTACGATATTCATTGGACTATCCTCGTTTATTCGTCAAACTTCCGATGTTCCCCAAGGAAGAACAGAAGAATATGCAATTGTTGATATTATTCAATTAGGGAAAAGAAAAATGATTAGAGTAACCAAAGGTTCAGAACCAAGTACTGAAACAGAATGGAAAAAGTTAGATACGGATACACGTGATGACTATACGCCCGTTATAAAGGTCTTGAATAAACTGAATGAAGAAGGCTATGAATTATTAAATGCTTCGCTTGCTTATACTTCGGTTGGCGGTGGTTCTACCTTGCTTACTGGTGAACCTCGACATACCTTCATGATGGTGAAAAAGTTGAAATGAAATACCTATTTAGAATCTCATCCTTAAACTGTTATTGAGTATTAAGGATGAGATAACAAAACTTTTTAAAGTTCAATATTACTTCAAAGTCTTCTTCAAAAACTCAGAAACATACTTAACCGTTGGTTCAAACCAAGGATTGAATAAGCAGAAAGAATGTGGTGCGTCGGCAAAAGTATGTAATTCTGAATAAATTTTATATTGATCCAAAACCTTTCTAAAATCATCTCTTCCAGCGTGCATTCTGTCCACCGAACTATTTAAAAATAAAATCGGAGGCGTTTTTGCTCCAACATGGTACAATGGCGAAGCTTCATCCCAAAGTTGTGGATTGTCTTTTTTAGGAATTCCAAACCAATAAGTAGCCGCCGAAGTACTTCTGCTATCATCGCCTTCACCAGATTCTGGATGTACGAAAGAAAGCGTTCCATCAATATCTACCACAGCTTGTACTTTTGAAGAGTAATTCAAATTGCCATTTGTATCCTCAAAGCTTGGATTTTCAGCCGTTACGCCCATAAAAGCTGATAATTCTCCGCCCGCAGAAAAACCTAAAGTAGCAATTTTATCAGGGTCAATGTTATAAGTTTTTGCATTGGCTCGCATCCAACGCAATGCCGATTTCAAATCATAAACGGCTGCTGGATACAAGGCTTCTGTCGATAAACGATACTCTGGCGTAAAACAAACAAAACCTAATTCAGCCAATCTTCTGGCTAATTGATAATGTTGCGTTCTATTGCCTGTTCGCCAGCCGCCGCCGTGAATAATCATCACCGCAGGCAAAGGTTTTTGAGATGTTTTTGTCGGACTAAAAACATCTAATAATAAAGTTCTATTTCCGATTTTCCCATAAGGAATCTCATACTTTTCTGAAACTGTTGCTAAGATTTTTTCTGGAACAATCGTCGTTACTGGGTGCGATTTTTTGCTGTTTAAATACGCTGTATAATTATTGTAAGAAGTATCTACTTTTCCTGTAATGCCCAAATGTGAGACTTGATTCCAGAAAGTATTGAAAGCGGGATTCGGTTTTCCTGAAAAGATATTCTCTACAGTATAATTATTTGCTTCTGCTTCAGAAAGCTGATGTGACCATTTTACTCTTGATGAAGTTTTTGCCCCTTCGCCCGTATTTTTGTATTCTGCATAATAGGCTGTTTTTTCATTCTCTGCTTTTCCCCAAGCATCCCAACCTTCTGGTAAAATATGTTTTCCGATTTCACAATTGATGAAAACTGTTTTGGCAAAACTTCTCCACGGGCGACCTAAATATACTTTATTCACATCCGATGAAGCAGTCAATTTACAATTTTTGAAAACATAACCATAATTCACCCATTTTGGTGTTGAAGCCGCTGTTACATAACCGTTGGCTTTGCTGTGGATGATACAATTTTCAAAAAGTATTGTTGCTGGACCAAAAATAAAATCGACCGTTCCTTCAATATAGCAATCTACAAAATGCTGACGAGCATTATCTCCCGCAGCAAAAATGGTATCTTGATTCCCCAAGAAACGGCATTTACGAATCACACAGCGGTCGCCTTCAATGTGAAGTGCAACGGCTTGCCCAACTCTTCCAGCCGTATTTTCGATGATTAGATTTTCTAAAGTAATGTCATTTCCCAAAACTCTTAGCGTATAAGAATCAAAGGTTTCCATTTTTCCTTTGCCAGAAAAATCATCGTAAGAAATAACCGTACTGTCTTCGCCAATGATGGCGATATTACTCAGTGTACTCGGAATCGTTACTTTTTCTTTATAAATCCCTTTTTTGATACGAATCGTAATTTGATTGGGCAAATAAACCCTAACAGCATCAATAGCATCTTGAATATATCTGAAATCGCCTGAACCGTCTTTTGCTACCACCAAATCATGCTGAATTTTGAGGGCTTGACTATTACTTAGGAAAGATGTCAGGAGTAATACAATGATGAAAAAATACTTTTGTTTTGTTTTCATAGAATTTTGTAAACCTATAAGGATTTGTAAATCCTTATAGGTTTAATTAAAATAGTTCTTTGTACTTAAAGGCAAATACACTATAAAATCTAATGCCTTGCCTGCGGAATTTTACAAACCGTAAACAAAGCATTAGATTCTTTTGGAAAAAGAAATCACTAAATCACAATTCACTCATTCACCATTATCTTACCATCCCGGATTTTGTGGGAATTCAGATTTATTGGTAATTACATCAAGATGAGATTGAGGAATTGGTCTTAATACTTGAAAATCCTTGATGTTACTTTTAGCATTGGGATTGTACGCTTTTACATATTCCACCAATTTACCTGTTCTTTTCAAATCAAACCAACGCAATAATTCTCCTCCTAATTCTCTGGCACGTTCTTCCAAGACAAAATCAATATTCATTTGGCTCACCGTTACTTGCATATCAGCTGCACGACCAGCTTTGGCACGGTTCGTTCTCAATAAATTCATGTATTTTACCGCTTCGGCTGCGTTGCCCGCTTTCATTTCTCCCTCAGCAGCAATCAAATACATTTCAGCAATTCTTGTTACGAAAGCATCTCTTTTACTTCTAAATTCAAAAATTGCCGTTCTATCTGTTGTGCTGTTGTGCTTGTGCATTTCGATGAAATTACGGAAATCTACTAAAGATTGATCAGGATTATACAAATCATTGATGTCTTTCACTTCATATTTCAAGGATTTACTTGCTTTGAAGCTTGAAGACAATGCTTTATGACTCCAATAAACAGCCGTATCGCCCTGAATCATATTGGTATAAACCCCAATTTTACCACCATTTGCTTTCCATACTTCTTTGAAAGTACCATCGTAACGTTGGTCAATATCGCTATTGAAAAGCTCTAAATATCTTCTGGTACAAGCATAACGTTGGAAACCAATACTGTTGGGAATATCCAAAATCATTCCTGCATGAAAATCATAGCGTGGCGTAAACATCAAGTGTAATTGATTTCCACCTTCTGGACGGAAAGCGTTGGCAGTTGAGTTTCCATCAAATTCCAAATCAGCAGGATTCAATAAATTATCTGCCGAATAATTCACATAAAAAATCACTTCTGAATTCGTCGAACCTTCGCTATTATTGATGTCCCAAAGTGCTGTATAATCGCTGTACAACTTGAAATTATAATCATTGATTACTTTTTTCGCCAAAGCGGCTGCTTCTGCATTTTGTCCACGAGTTAGCAACATTCTTGCTTTAAATGCCTCGGCTGCTGGTTTGGTTACTCTTCCTCCTTCGTGGTTTACTCTTCCTGCAAGATTAGAAATTGCCAAATCTAAATCAGCAAAAATTACTTTGTAAAACTCATCAACAGAGCTTTTTGTAGAAGTAGTTTGTACGCCAATTGTTGGTTTTGTCGATAAATGTACGCCACCCCAAGTTTCTACAATGAGCCAATTGTACATCGCTCTAAGGTAATATACTTCGCCCAAACGCAGTTTTTTAGTCGCTTCTGGCAAAGGAGATTTTGGAATTTCTTCAATTGCTGTATTACAATAATTGATTGCCGCATACAATCTACTCCAATATACTTGTATAATTGGACTTTGACTGTTGAAGTTGGCACTCATATCCGCAATTTCTGGATGGTGACAGTCGCCACCTTTCAAGAAAAGGTCGGTGGCTAATTCCGTCATCGTTGCACCGCCTTCTTTGCCGTACCAAAAACGTAATGGAGTATAAGTGCTATTTACTAAAGATTCTATCCCCGTGGTTGTAGCGTAAAAAGTTTCGCCTGTTAATCCACTTTTGTTTGTTTCATCTAAAAAATCTGAACATGACGACAGCCCGAAAGCAAAAACGCCTATCATGAATGTGAATATCTTTTTCATAATTCTATATTTTAAAAAATCGAGAAATTAAAAATTAACATTTAAACCGAAAATCAATTGCTTCGTCATTGGGAAAGCTAAACTTCCGCCACGTTCTGGGTCGTAAGGTGCTAACTTGCTGAATGTAAAGTAGTTTCTCATGGTTGTGTAAACTCTAATTTTCGAAATGCCCCATTTGCTACTGATTTTTGAAGGAATTTCGTAGCCTAAAGAAATATTTTTGATTTTCAAGAATGAACCATCCACATAATAAAGCGTACTCATGAAGCTACTATTTTGGTTTTTGTTCATGTCTGGACGAGGGTGATTGTTCGTTGGATTTTCTGGTGTCCAATAATCTACTTTTGGTCCATTTTCTCTACCATCAATTTTATAATTTCCGCTGGCCTCACTTCTAATCATTTGTCCTTCACGAGCAAAGAAGAAAACTGAAAGGTCGAAATTCTTGTAGCTAAAGTTATTATTTACGCCAAGATTAAAGTTTGGTCGAGGTGTTCCTACAACCATTCTATCGGCATCTGGTGTAATTTTTCCGTCATTATTTACATCTTGTACTCTGATGTCGCCCGGTACTTGTCCGTATTTTGCGGCTTCAGATTCTTGTCCCAATTGCCAAATACCAATTTTTTTATAATCGTAAAATACTTGTGTCGGCTGACCAACAATCCAACCATTTCCTAAATCTCTTTCAGCACCGCCAGTTAATGCTACGATTTCTTCTTTGTTAGTTGAGAAAGTAAAATCTGTTGACCATTTTAAACCTTGTGGAGATTTGCTGACAAGATTCAAGGTTGAAATTTCGATTTCTAAACCTTTATTAGCTGTTTTTCCAACGTTTTCATAAACACTTGTATAACCAGAAGTATTCGGTAAAACACGTTGCATCAACAAATCGCTAGTGTTACTTTGGTAATAATTAATCGCTCCGCTAATTCTATTATTCAAGATTCCAAAATCAAGTCCGACGTTAGTCGTTGCTGTCGTTTCCCAAGAAAGATTCGGGTTTGAAATGCTTTTAGGATAATAACCAAAAGCTGCCGTTTCGCCGAAAGAATAGGTTACTTTGCCTAAACCGCCCAAAGTTTGATAAGGCGAAATCGCTGAGTTTCCAGAAATACCATAACTCGCTCTCAATTTTAAATCAGTAAACAAAGAAGTATTTTTCATGAATGATTCTTCTGAAATTCTCCAACCCAAAGCTACCGAAGGGAAGTATCCCCATTTATGTCCTGCCGCTAAAACCGAAGAACCATCTGCTCTTAAACTCGCACTTAACAAATATTTACTGTTATATTGATAGTTAACTCTGCCGAAGAAAGACTCTAAAGTACTTTCAACCAAACCACTTTTTATTGCTACTTGAGCTGAGTTTGAACCTAAATCATAGAAAGTAGTCGTCTCTGAAACTTGGTTAAAACCTGTTCCTGAAAAAGATTCCGTCGAACGACTCAAAAAGCTATTTCCTAACAAGAAATTGAAATCATGCTTGCCTAATGTTTTTAGATAAGTAAGCGTATTTTCCCAAGTATAATTTAAAGTATTGGCACTTTCGATACCCGATTGAGAGATATTCCCAGCTCTAGTAATGGTTTGTGCACCATAATAATATCCTCGGCGACTATTCTGAATATCCAAACCAAAAGCCGTTTTGAAAGTTAGGTTTTTGATGATTTCCCAATCCAAATACGAAGTATTGAAAATTCTTTTTTCCAATAAATTATTGGTATAAACACCCGGTACTTCATCCGCCAAAGGCGTAATATTAAAGCTTTGACCCGCTACTGGATAAATAATAATATTTCCATCGGCATCATAAGGAGTACCATAAGGATTGATTTTATTTGCCTGATTCAAAGGGTCTTGACGAACGTCGTTATCTCGATAAGTATAGAAAATCTTTGAACCAATTTTTACATTTTGAAACAATTGATGATTTACGCCAACACTTCCGTTGTAACGAGTCAATTGGTCATTTTTAAACAAACCTTTTTCGCCATAAGCACCAAATGAAATATTAAAAGTAGTTTTTTCAGAACCGCCACTTAATGAAATTTCATGGTTTTGGATTGAACCTTTTTTCAGAATTTCACCTCTCCAATCTACAAATTTGCGGTTTTTGATAGCATCTAATTCTTCTGGATTAAAAATAGCTGTTTCGTCTGTGATGCCTCTTGTGCGGAAAGCTTCTCTTTTAAAAGCTGCATATTCTTCTCCGTTTTGAATCGCTCCTAAACCAGCGTTATCTTGCACACCATAATATGAACTGAATGAAATTCTGGTTTTGCCAGATGCTCCGCTGTTAGTTGTAATCAAAATAACACCGTTTGCACCACGAGTACCATAAATGGCAGTTGAAGAAGCATCTTTCAAAACTACCATCGTTTTAATATCCGATGGATTTATTTCCAAAGCCGACGCACTATAAGGCACGCCATCCACCAAAATCAAGGGGGAATTTGAAGCACTCAACGAACGATTTCCACGTAAAGTAAAGCTTAGACTTGAACCAGCCTGTCCGTCGTTTCTCGTCAAATCCAACCCTGCAATTTTACCTTGTAAAGATTCCAACGCATTACTGGTAGGAGTAGCGACAATATCAGCAGATTTTAAGACCGAAACCGAACCTGTCAAATCTTTCTTTTGTACCGTTCCATAACCTACTACAACGACTTCATTCAAGGTTTTGTCATCAACTTGTAATGAAATATTGATTGTTTTTTGATTGCCGACCAATACTTCTTTGTTAGTATAACCTACAAAACTGAAAACCAAAATGGCTTTTTCATCTGGCACTGCAATTTTAAAGTTTCCATTAGCATCAGAATTTACCCCTCGGTTTGTTCCTTTTAATACAATATTTACTCCTGGCAAACCTTGTCCTTTTTCGTCTATTACTTTCCCCGAAACGGTTTGTTCTAACACCATTTCATTTTCTGGAACAACGTTTGAATGTGTTTCTGATTGGGAAATATTGGCAGTATTACTCTCTATATTTTTCTGATTTTGATTATTTTCGGAAGAGAGCGTCCCCAAATCACCTCTTCCTTTTTCTTTTTTTCCTTCCATCACCAAATAAGAAGTTTTGTTTACCTTTTTATAAGTAAGTCCAAAAGGAGAAAGTAAGCGGTCAAGATTTTTTTCGATACTTGTATTAGCCTGAATCGTATTGTTTTGAACCATGTAACGTTCTACGGTTTTGAGTTCAAACATGATTTCTACTTTATATTGATTTTTTAGTTCAGATAAAGCATCTTTCAATTTTTTACTTGATGAAGGCGTTCTTTCTGCCTGAGAATTTTGAGGCATTTGTTGCACCATTGCCAAAGCTTGAGAAAGCCCGATTTGCTTCCCAAGAAGCATGAGAGTGACCATAAGCCCCAATTGTGAGGCCTTTTGTAATCGTTTTTTCATAATAAATGGAGGAGATGTTTTTAGGAAATGTTTTTAATATTCCGACAATTGTACATGAGTACCTTGGCGGACTACATTAATGTTTAATAATTCTGAGATTGATTTTAAAAGTTCATCCACATTTTCTGCCCTGAACGAGCCCATCAGCACTCTTTTTGAAAGTTCTGAACCTTTGATTTCTACTTGCAACCCATAATTTTCTTCTAATAAATAGGCGACTTCCTCTAAGGTTGTTTCTTCAAAAACAAAGCGTTGATCTTCCCATGCCGAATAAGCTTGCGGTTCGGCAGTTTCTTTGATTTGTACATGATTGTGGCGGTCGAGTGTTAGCAATTCACCCGGTTTCATCATTACATTTTTACTTTGTTTTCCTTCTTGATAACGTAGTTGTACTTTACCTTTATTCAAAATCACTTTTGAGCCTCTCTTTCTGGCATAAACAGTAAATTCTGTTCCTAAAACAACTACTTCAAAATTGTTTGCAGATTTTACGATAAATTTCTGATTATCAACAGTATGTTTTACAGAAAAATTGGCTTCTCCGCTTAAAAATACTTCTCTGTTAGTTTGGCCAAAACCCCAACGAAGTAAACGAAGCGATGAATTTGAATTAAGCGTTACTTTACTTCCATCTGGCAACACCAAGGATTGTGTTTCGCCAAAAGTTGTTTGGTAATTTTGGTAAATGATTTTATCTTGAAAAATAAAGGTCGTTAAACCTATTAGCAATACAATTGAGGCGGCAATTAGCCAATTCATTCTTCGGCGATTATTATTTTCAGATAATGGTTCAATTACTTCTTCTTCGGGTAATTCGTCATGAGGATTTCCTTTGATAAAGGCATTGAAATTATCTAAAGCCTCTTGGCTTTCGGCTAAATATTGAGGATGTTTTTTCTCCCATTCTTCAAGCCATTGGTAATATAATTCTTCATTGGCTTCATCTTTCAACCATTCTTCAATGAGGTTACGTTGCAAAGGTGAAGTCTTCCGAGCAAAATGGTCAAATATTAATTCGTATGTTATTGCTAATTTCATTGTGTCTAAAGTCTTTTAATAGAATCGGATAATAGTTGAGGAAAAGGTTTTGGTCTATATAATTAAGACACATTTTTTTGAAAAAACCCTTAGTAAGTTAAGAGTTATGAATTGTGAGTGATGAATTTTCAATTTAACTATCGGTATGCCTTAGCTCAAATCACACAATTGCATAGTTTATTTCACTGATACTCTTAATATTTACTGGGTTATTGTTGAAGCCTTAATTTTTAATCAACAAATAAATAATCCCAATCAACCAATGTTCCTTCAAACCTTTTCTAATAATTCCTAGTGCTTTTCCGATATGTACTTCAACTGTTTTGATCGAAATATTCAATTCGTTGGCGACTTCCTGATATTTTTTCCCTTCAAAACGATTTAATAAAAATGCCTTTCTACATTGCGGTGAAAGCGATTCTACCAATTCTTCTACCTGATGAAATACTTCTTCAAATTGCGTGATACTGTCGGGTCTTTGTCCAGAAGAAGATTCAAAATTGATGGCTGAATCCAATTCATCTAATTGCTTAAATTCCGACCGAATATGATTATAAGCTTCATTACGAACACATCTAAACAAGAAAAAACGATAGGAAGAAGTGACTGTCAGATAAGCTTTCGTTTTCCAAAACCTACAAAAAACTTCACTCACAATATCTTCTGCAAGCTCTTTTGAATACACAAAACGTACAGCATGGCTACAAAGAATTTTATGATAACGCCTAAAAAGCATTTCACAGCCTTTTTGTGGCGATTCCTCAAAAGCTTTACGAATAAAAAGCTCAGAATCACTGAAAGCAGTTTTTTCTTCGAGTAGCGTTTCTTGTTCTTCCACCAATGCCTTAATTTCAGGAATGGCGGAATCACTTAACTCGTCAATGGATTCATGCGTTTTCAGCGTATTCATAAGCTATGATTTTAACAATAAATTCTTTGAATTATTCTATAGTATATAAAGGTAAGACACAATCTATCAAAAAGCCCCTTAGTAGATGTAGGATTTTTTTGATTTTTTTTTAGAAATTAGACTTTAGACTCAAGAAGCAAGACAATAGACTTTGGATTCAAGACTGGAGGACTTTAGGACTGGAGGATGTTTTAAAAGAAAGATTAAGCATCTATGCCACAGATTTGTGGGGAGTGTTGGAATCGAGGTGAAGATGCAACTTGAGGTTTCTGATGAAAAATATAAGTATAGAACTATTTTTAGAGTCTATTTTTCGTTTTTAAAATCTGAGTAGTGATTAGCAGTTCAAATTCATGATTAGCCTACAAAAGATTCAATATGAACTCAATATGTTTATTAAGCATATTTTTTGTTGGCAATCCCTTGCGGTTGCCGTTTCGAATAAGGCAAGGGATTGCCAACAAATTTCTTTTAAAAGGAAATTCAATCTTTTAAATAAGTTATTTTTAAACTTACATTTTGATTATCAATATTTTACTCTTGAT
The DNA here is from genome assembly GCF_034931025.1 of Arcicella gelida. Classification (NCBI taxonomy): domain Bacteria; kingdom Pseudomonadati; phylum Bacteroidota; class Cytophagia; order Cytophagales; family Flectobacillaceae; genus Arcicella; species Arcicella gelida. The sequence continues at coordinate 86,266 of NZ_JAYGIL010000014.1, forward strand.
TCTGTCCTCATACTTATATCTTCAAAAAGATTTTCTTCTTGTAAAATATGTACAATAAAATAAGCTGAGTAAGCGTAACTGAGCAAGTCGTAAAAACAGGTTGCCAAAGTACAGGAGTATGCGAAATAAGTCCACCAAAGAAAAAATTAGCGGTATATCCAAAGTTTACAATTCCCTCAGAAGCCATGTAAATCAGAATGGAATTTGCACCAATCCAAACAAATGGCAATGCCCATTTTTGAAATTTCCACAAGTCTATCACTAAATGAAATAAAGCAAAAAACAGAATACTGCATCCACCGACAAAGCAAACAAATGAACTAGACCAAAGGCGTTTATTGATGGGAAATGAAATATCCCAAAGTAAACCCAATCCAATAAGTACAAAGCCTGCGATGGTCATCAAGAGTACTTTTTTGTAGGCAGAAAATGTTGACTCTGCTTTTAAAAAAGTAGCTGTAAATACGCCCAACATTGCCGTACCGATGGCTGGAATGGTTGATAAAATTCCTTCGGGGTCATGAACGATGCTGTGTAATCTACCCGGTAATAAAATGCGGTCGATATAAGATTCAAGCGACCCTTCTTTGGTCAATACGCCCGCCCCAAAGCCGGGAACTGGAACATATTTCATAATAAGCCAGTAGCCAACCAGAATAAACGCAAAGCAAAAAATCTGTTTCTGAGTATTAAAATTTAAGTAAATAATTCCTGCAAAAAACCAAGCTAAACCGATTCTGCCCAAAACACTGGCGATACGTGTTTGTTCATAACCATTCCATTTGAAAAGTCCGTTTACTACTACTCCAAGAAAAATTAAAATTACTGTTCGTTTTACCATTGCCAAGTACAATGGTTTTTTAATAGCATTAGGCAATTCGTTGGGACTATTTACTGCTGTTTCTGTTACTTTCTTTTGCATTGAAAAAGGCATAGAAACTCCAGCAATGAAAAGAAAAAGTGGAAAAATCATATCATAAAAAGTAACACCATTCCAAGCTGTATGATGTAATTGTTCAGACATCCACTCAAGTAAAGGAATATGGGTTGCTTCTGCCAAAGCGTGAATAATGTGTTCGCCACTCATTATCCAAAACATATCGAAGCCACGCAGGGCATCTAAGGAGACAAGTCTTTTGGGGAGCATAATTATTTAAGTTTTGAGTGAAGAGTTTTGAGTGAGGAATTGTGAATGTTGAGTGAGGAGTAAAATTATAAACTCCTCACTCTGCACTCATCATTCACAACTCATTTCGATACTTCTTGTACATTTTCAAGGCTACTTGGTGGCTGTTGCCTTTAGTTGTAGTCGGAAAATTCTTTTGTGTTTTCACCCAATTCCATTCCCAAGTACGAATATTAGCATCGAATGTTTTCAAATTTGGTTCACGATTTGCGACTAAAGCTTTGTTGAGTTCTACAAAAAACTGTTGCCATCTTGGTTTATAAAAATCATTTAACAAACCACTCCATTGACGGTTAGAATATTCGTGTAAAGGATTGTTAGCATCACCCCAAAGCGTGATAAGGTCACGAGCATTTTGTTCATAAAGGGCTTTTTCGGCTGGTGTATTTCCCCAACTTCTTGCTGAACTAATCCAAGGACCAAGCATAAAATCTTTGCGAGTTGCTAATAATTCGTCCATATCAGCAATCAAATCAATAAAAGCTTGGGAATCCTTTTTGAACTGTGCCGTATCTTTTGCTTTGAAAGAATTTTTCCATTTTTTCTGTAAAACTAAAGCATGATTTGCCAATACTTGTCGAGTAATATCCACTAAATCGTACTGAAATCCATCTGAATCTATCCCTTTTTTAGACGCTTCTACAAACAAATCCCAAGCAGGAAGCAAGTCTTTGGGTTTATAATTGAGCTTGGTTCTTGTCCATACAGTCGTAGAATCAAAAGTCGGGCGACCCGTAATAATTGATTCAGCTCCATCACGAATATCTTTACCATTATAAACTGTTTGACGAAGTACTTGCCAAGCTTCAACTAAAGATTTATCATCCGTTTTATAACGATTCTTAGCATATTTTACTAACCATTCGTTCAAATCGACTGGCGTAGTTTGCCAAGTGTGTTGCATCATCAATTCATAAATTACAGGATTTTGTTCGATGGCTTCCATCGTTAAACCGATTCCTTGTAAATTTTTAGAGTTTGGGTCGTTCAAAGCTAAAGCTGGGCCACTGGCTACGCCGTCCATTCTACCAAAAAGATTGACATTTCCCCCGAAATTATTCAACATATTCCAAATCCACGGTTTGCCATAAAAAGCATCAGTTCGTTTCCAAACTGGTTCTATTTCGGTCGCTAAATCCAACAATAACATTTTATCATTCGGCACAGCACTTAATAACGCTTCAATTTGTGGTGCTTTCCAGAATTTTCTATCACTATAAAATAGCCAACCTTGCATCACCCAAACCGCATCTGGGTCAGCTTGACGCATTCCTTCATAAATTCTAGCACTTAGTTTCGATAAATAAGCAGGTTCGTCGGTTGGTGGTTCGTTTTCGTTGAAAGTATCTGCCGAATACAAATGGTCTGAACCAAAAAGTTTTGTTTGTTTATTGATAAACTTTTTGCCCAACTCAGCAAAAAGTGGGTCTTCTGAATCCAAAATATAAGTATCGCCAAAACCGTTTGTCCAGTTGGTAGCTTTTAATTTTGCATTTGGGTATTTCTTTTTAAAAGCCGCTGGCACGTGTCCAGTAAAAGCTGGCAAAACGGGTTTCATACCCAAGGCACGTTCTCTTTGTACGATTTTTACTTGTAAATCTTTATGCGATTTCATCCAACTTACTGGAAGTGGACCACCCCAACCGTCAAGATTTCCCATCCAAAACCATGAAAAGTATGCTGGACCACTGAAAAAATCTTTTAAATCATTGTCGGAAAAGCCCATTTCGTTATATACTTCTCGCCAAGTGTATTCTTCACCTGTAATCGCCAAAGGCATATTGATGCCGTGCATCGCCATCCAGTCGATTTCTTTTTGCCATCTTTCCCAATTCCACCACGACATACTGTAATTGAATGTACAGTAATTCAAATAATAACGATATTGATAAGGCGTTTTTTGGGTAATTTTTGTAGGAACTTGTGGTAGTTTTACGGGCAAATCAAGATTTACGCCATTCCAAGTAATTTGGCAATGGCAATATTCTGTTAAGTAATAATATAAAGCAGAAGCAACAGCCACGCCATTGTTTCCTTTTAAAATGATTTTTTGGTTCTTGCTTTCTATTTCAAAAAGGTCTTTGGGTGCAGTACTGTCTAATGATTCGACCACAAAAAATTGTGCTTTCTGAGGAATCACCCTGCCAATGAGTGCTTGGGCTTCTGATTTATTAAGTTGTGCGTTTGTCAGATGACAACTCAAAAGTACAAAGATGACCACGAGGAAGCCAATGGGCTGAGATAGTTTAGTCATGTGGAGTATAATGTTTGGGTTATAAAGCTAAACCTCTAGCGGAAGGTTTAGCTTATAACTTAAAAAAATGGGTACGATTACGCTAAATTTTTGATAAACAAAACTGATTAGAATTGAACTAACATTGATATACGTGTTAATTAACCACAAGTTATGATTTTTTCAAAACCTGTGGTTAAACCTGTTTTTAATAGCCTGGATTTTGTTTCAAATTTGGATTCAATTGTAAGGCTACTCTTGGTATTGGGAAAATTCTACGATAGGTTTCGGCATTTGTTTTGTAACCCCATTTATCTTCAAACTTCCCGAAACGAATCATATCATTTCTGTGCCATCCTTCATAAGCAAATTCTCTTACTCTCTCAGCATAAAGTGATTCTAAATTCACACTGGCTAATGCCGCAGAAGTAGTTCTTTCTGAACGAACTTGGTTCACTAAAGTAAGAGCAGTGTGTCCTAAAGTAGCCGTTCCGCCTCTTAAAATAGCCTCAGCTTTCATCAATAGAATATCCGAGTAACGGAAAACAGGAATATCATTATTTTGATTTCTGCTCAACGAAGTACCATCTGCATAAAATTTATTGTTACGATAACCCATATTCCAAGCGATTTCATCATTACCAGCATCAAAAGCTGCAACGTCCTGACGAAGCACTACTTCTGGTGTTAAATTTACATGATACGTAACTGGAGCAGCACCATCACTACCTTTATAGAATTGGTCAAGCCCTAATTTTGTTGTTTGTACTGTAATAGGAGTACCATCGTCCATGTATTGTAATCCTTTAAGCCATTGCCCATTTCTTATATCATTGGCATCGTTGAAGTAAGCGTAGTATTCAGGTAAAGTACTTTCTGGACCACTTGGCGTAAAAGGTAATTTAAACTTAGCACGCATACTTCTTGGTATAGCATAACGAGAGTGTAAGTTTGTTGACCTGAAAGGAAAACTATTCGTTGATGTAGCATCATAAGGAATTGCAAAAATAAATTCCTTTTTAGAAGGTCCATTATCTGGATAAAACATTTTTAAATAAGTACTTCTAGCTTCAACAGCAAATAAACCTGAATTGATTATTTTGTCGGTTGCTGCAATACAATCTTCATATCTTTTTGTACCAGTGTAATGTTCGGCGTTCAAATACATTTTGGCTAATAAAGCATAAGCAGTCCATTTATTTGGTCTTCCATAAGTAACCACACCAGACGTTTCACTTAAATAAGGAATTGCTGCATTAATTTCTTTCTCGATAAATTTGAAAACTTCTGCTCTTGCAACATTAGTTTTTGGCGTAAAATCACCATACACTGTATCAATTGGTACATTTCCATAATTATCCATCATCCAAAAATACGCAAAAGCTCTTACCATTTTAATTTCAGCAAGGTTGGTATTTTTTACTGCCCCAGCAGGCATGGCATTCGATAAAATGTTTAATGTTTGGTTAGCAACGCCAATTGTTGTAGATAACCAAGTCCAGTTACCATTTAGAAAGTTATTATCTTTCGTCCAAGAATGGAAGTGCATTGTTTGGCATTGTCCACCATCAAACCAGTTTCCACCTCTTGCTGGCATAATAGATTCATCGGTACTGTATGATTGCTGTTGGAAATGCTCAACCGCATAATTACCTCTTAATGCAACATAAACAGGTCCGGATGCCGAAATATATTGTTCGGTATTGGTCGGAAAAACGTCTGGAGTAAGTTCTGTAGTTACTGGAACGACCAAATCGTGGCAAGAGAACAGTACTCCCGAAAGTAGCACTGATAATAATGTATATAAATATGACTTTTTCATAATTTCTAATTTTTAACAATTAAAATGAAACATTTACACCTATCAAGAAAGTACGTGTTTTTGGATAGAAATTGTTGTAATCTACCCCTGGAGCAATACCTCCTTGGTTTACTTCTGGGTCAACACCTGTATATTTTGTTATCACAAAAAGGTTATTGACAGAACCGTAAACTCTTAGGTTTTTAACTGCTGAACCTAAATTTTTGAAATTGCGACCTATAGTAGCATTATCGAATCTGATAAAACTACCATCTTCAATAAAGCGAGATGAATAGAAATAAGCATTGTAGTCTGAAGCAGACTCGTTGGCTGCATCTGCTAGAATATTAGCATATTGAACTGTGTTTGGTCTGAATAAATCTGCACGAGTTGCATTGAAAATTTTGTTACCAAAAACACCCCTGATAAATACGTTCAAGTCCCAATTTTTATATTTGAAAGTGTTGTTCCAACCCAATAATAGTTTTGGCTGAGCACTTCCTAAGTATTTATAATCAACGCCTTCTGTTGGAGTAGTTGTTAATTTACCGTCGGCACCTACAAACTGAGAAACACCTGTTGCATTTTTCCCTGCATATTCTAAAGCAAAGAATTGTCCGAGTGGTCTGCCTGCTTTAAGAATTTGTAAAGAACGTCCCGATTGTCCGCCTCCTTCTGGACGAGATAAAAGTACTGAATCGCCCCCAGCAAATAATGGATTCGTCAAACTTGTAATTACGTTTCTGTTATGAGCAAGGTTAACTGTTGTTCCCCAATTGAATGCTCCTTTGTTAATTACTTTTGCATTTACTGTTAATTCAATCCCTTTGTTATTAATACTTCCTCCGTTGGCAACAATACTTCCTACAGGTACAAGAATTGGATCTACCCCATAAGAGTATATCATGCCAGTGGTGGTTTTATTGTATAATTCTAATGAACCACTAACTTTGTTATTGGCAGTTGCGAAGTCAAAACCGATGTTAGTTGTAGCTGTTTTCTCCCATTTCAAATCAGGGTTAGCTGCTTTAGTTGGGCCGTTAGCTGCTACCAATGAACCATTGTAATAATATGTTCCTAAACCTCCTGAGATAAATTGAGCCGTGTAAGCATTAAAACCTGAAGCATTACCTGTTACACCATAACTTGCTCTTAATTTTAATTCACTCAAGATGTCTTGATTTGCCATAAAATCTTCTTGACTAATTCTCCAAGCAGCACCTACAGAAGGGAAATATCCCCACTGATTATTTTTCCCAAATACAGAGCTACCGTCTCTTCTTACCGAGCCTTGCAATAAATATTTGTTATTATAATTGTAGTTAAATCTAGCAAAGTCAGAAATTAATTGTGTTTCTTGATATACTCCATCAGGACCAAAACTAATCTGATAACCAGAAAGTCCATAAGGATTACTCAATGCTAAGTTGTTGTAACCAATGTTATCGACAGGTAAATTACTAGTAGTTACTTGGAAACCATCACCAATTTTATTGTTTTGCCAAGAATAACCAACAACAGCATTAATCGAATGATTGCCAAACTCTTTGTTCCAAGTCAAATAAGTTTCTAAAATCTTGTTAGTATTTTGGTACGAACTTCTACTTGCTTGTCCATTAGAGCCAAATGTTTGCTGATAGTGAAAACCTAAACCTGGGTCTGGGTTATCATACATATTATTGTAAGTGCTTGTATAATATTTGTTGTAATAAGTACCTTGTAATGTATTAGCATTCATGTACGAAAGGTCTAAATTATACGTCAAGCCAAACGGTAATTCTAATTGTGTTTTAAGGCTACCAATCAAATTGCTGTATTTAGATCTCATCTGGCTATTATTAATCATAGACACAGGATTGTAATAACTAGTATTTTCTAAATTCTCAAAATAAGTACCATCAGCATTGGTAATTGGCGATACAGGTAAATATGAAGCAGACTGTAAAAGAACAGTATTTCTGTATGGAATATCCTCAGCATCGCTGCTTGAATTAGTGATTGAGAACGCAAATTTCAATTTGTCTTTCAAGGCTAATTGTTCAATCGACAAACGAGCAATTACTCTTTCCAAAGAACTATTTAGCAAAATACCGTCTTTCTTTACATAGTTTAAACTCGCACTATAAGTAGTATGCTCGCCACCACCACTTACAGAAAGGTTGTGGTTTGTAGAAATAGCTTGTTTCTTTTGGATAGACGATTGCCAATCGGTATCAGCACCTTTATCATCTTTTGGAGAAAAAGCGATGTTTAATTTTTGCATAAAAGCACGTAATTCAGAGGCTGTCATCATATCTAGTTTATTAGACACTTTTTCAATTCCAACAAACGAACTATACGATACTTGTGTTTGTCCTTTTTTTCCTCTTTTGGTTGTCACCATAATTACACCGTTGGCAGCACGGTTTCCGTAGATTGCCGTAGCTGCTGCATCTTTTAGCACATCAATTGAGGCAACATCATCAGGTGCAATTGTTGAAATATCTGCTCCTGGCACGCCGTCAATCACATAAAATGGACCTTGAGCACTATTCAAGGTAGATGCTCCTCTCATAATTACAGCCGCAGGCTTGTTCGGATCGCCACTGGCAGTGATGTTCAAACCGGGAACTTTCCCTTGTAGCAATTGTCCAAGATCTGTGATTGCTCCTTTGTTGAGTTCTTCAGTTTTTACAGTACTTACCGCACTTGAAAGTGTTTTTCGTGATTGATTTCCATAACCAACTACCGCAATTTCTGCCAAAGAAGTCGCTACTTCTTGCAAGCTAACCGCAATAAATGTTTGGCTACCAACCAATACTTCTTTGGATTTATAGCCGATGTATGAAAAAACAAGTGTTTCATCTTTTGAAGCATTCAAAGAGAATTCACCATTAGCATCGGTGGTTGTTCCTTTGCTTGTGCCTTTGATGGCAATATTTACACCGACCAATGGCTTGGTATCGGTAGAAGAAATTACTTTTCCTTTAACAGTTTGTACAATTATTTCAATAGGAGCTTCTAATTTAGGAATTACTTTTTTAGGTTTTACGACGATTGTTTTATCGACGATTAAATACTCTAGCGGTTGGTTCGCAAAACAATCTTCAAGTACTTTTTCAATGTTGGCATTTTTTAGATTGATAGATACCTTGTCAGCATTTAATAACAAATCTGTTTTATACCAAAAAGTATAATCGCTTTGTTTTTCAATCTCTTTGAATACTTTATTGATAGCGGTATTTCTAAGGTTTAAATTAAACCTCTGCGAAAACCCTACAGCGCTTACCTGTAAATATATCGTCAATGATAAAATAAAGGTTAGTTTCATGACCCTGAAAAATTTAGTGGATAGTTTTTGTCCACGACAGGAAGCCGAAATACACGGCAAGCCCAGCCTAATTTGGAAAATAGGATTGCGATTCATACTTTTGTTTTGGGGTTTTAAATAAGATACTTGGAAAATTTATTTTAATCGAACTCCGACTTTGGGCGAAAACGTGGCTGCGTTTTCGCTTTTTTCGTTATCCAATGTCTTCTTGTGGAATGAGTGCCACTTTCACTGAAAAATGATGAATGTTTTTATACTTTAGCTTTCGGATTTCAGTTATCGGATTTCGGAACTAAAATCACTAATTTGGTTTCGAATTGTGGTTTTCTGATTTTAAAATAATAAAATCACTAATTCACTCAATCACTAACTCACAACTAACTCAAGGCGTAATGATGATTTTCTTGCCTTCAATTTTAAATTGTACTTCACTCATCGAAAGGATTTTCAATACATTCGAGAGATTTGTATTTCTTTGAAGTTTACCCGTAAAATGCTCGTCAGGTACTTTTCCAATATATTGAATATCAACATCATACCATCTTTCAATTTGTCGCATAATCACTTCTAAACTAGCATTATTAAATTGAAAATATCCATTTTTCCAAGCTAATTCTTCCTCCAAACTCACATCATTAATCGTTCTAAAAATACCATTATTAAAGCCCACTTTCGCTTGCTGACCGGGTTCGAGAATTGTAGAACGCTCGTTTTTACTAACTTTTACAGAACCTTCCAACAAAGTAGTTTTCGTCGCTTTTTCATTTGGATAAGCCATTACGTTGAAATGTGTTCCCAATACTTCTATTACTTGTCCATCACTAATTACCTTGAATGGCTTCTTAGCATTTTTGGCAACTTCAAAATATACTTCTCCAGTCATTTCCACTTTACGTTCATTACCAGAAAAAACCAGCGGGAATCTTAAACTTGAAGCGGCATTTAACCATACTTTCGTACCATCCGATAATACTACTTGATATTGTCCACCTTTAGGCGTAGTAATGGTATTATACCTAGGTTGGGCGATAGCCGATTGTTTAGACTCATAAACCAATTGCCCATTTTCTGGCTTTAGAATACTGGTTTCACCTTGTTTGCTGAGCGTGCCATTTTTGGAATTATCCAATATTACTTCAGAGCCATCATCAAAGGTTAAAATTGCTTTATCGCTTCCCGGTAAAATATCGTTTTTCTCAAATTCTTTTACTTGTACAATTCTATTTTCAATTCTTTTGTCAACAGTGTTATATTGAAACCAAGCGAATAATCCAACCGATATAATTAAAGCAATAGAGGCTACCATGCCATAGCTGGTTCTCCAAAAAACAGGTTTTACTTCTTCTTCAAAGTTGTTTTCCTCTTCTGCTACTACTTCTTGTTTTTGAGAAAAAATGGATGACAAAATTCTTTCCGACATTTCTTCTGGCATTTCTAGCGTAGATTTTTGCTTTTTCCATAAACTATGCAAAATTGCTTCTAACTCGCTTTCGGATGCAGAATTCGCCCATTTCATCAACTCATACTTTTCCTCTTCAGTACAATCATTACTGAAATATTTTCCAACCAAAAAGTTGATTCTTTCTGAAGGCATATTAATCAATGGCTTTTACCCCTTTAAAACTATAAAACTGACGTGTATGCAAAAGAGCTAATCATAAAACATTGCTACTTTTGAGCATAACTAAATAGAAGACATTTCTCGAAAAGGATAGGACTAGTTAAGAAGAAATTATTTTTAAATTATTTTTTGAGCATTATCCAAAACATATAAAAAATATACATTGCAGCCTGATATTTAAGCTTATGTTTGATAGTATTGAGAGCTTGAATGATGTGATTTTTAACCGTAGAAGGAGAGAGGTTTAACATTTCAGCAATTTCATCGTGTTTTAAATATTGTTCACGACTAAGCTTGAAGATAAGTTTTTGTTGGGGAGGGAGGTTTTCGATAATTTGTTTCAGCAATTTTTGAGTTTCATCAAACTGAATCATATTATCGGTAGAATTTACTTCAATATCTTGTGTGTCAAAATACTCAGCATACAACATTGTTTGTCTGGCAACATTTTTAAAAGCATTAATCGCTTGATTTTTTGCCATTCTAAACAGATAAGCATCAAATTGAACAATATTTACGAGTTCGCTTTTATCTTTCCAAAGCTTCAAAAAAATCTCTTGGATTATATCTTCTGTAACCTCATTTGACGCTGTCAGTCGATACAAATAGCCATATAATTTGTTTTTGTATGTATGAAACAAGGTAGCAAAAGCTTGTTCGTTTCCAGACGAAGCAAGTTCCAGCAGTACATTTTCATCATATAAAAGCTTTGAAATCATTTGGTCAAAAAAGTATATTTTTTATAAAGAAAGAAGCTCAGTTTTTAAATATACTTGATTTTTTATCAAAATGTGCTGATTTCTAGCCTAGATTTCAAAAAAAAGTGATTTTTAGATTATTTATCACTTAAAAATATACTCTCTGGAAAGTCCATTTTATGTTTTTAAATATTCTCTGAAATTATGTTTATAAAGAAGCTTTATCCTCAATAGTTGAATATTAAGGATAAAACTTTATTTTGATGAGATGAAAAAAATCTACTACTGTTTCTCAATCTTAAACCCAGCCTTCTGTACTGCTTCGATTACTTCTTCTGCTTTAAGTTCTTCTTCTCCAGAAACGCTGAGAATTTTATCTGCATTATTAATGTCCACTTGCCAGTTTTCAATGTTTTCTATTTGATTCAAAAAAGGCTTTACTTTTGCCACGCAATTATTGCAATTGATATTGGTTTTGAATGATAATTTTTCCATTTTAATTGTGATTGAGTGAGTTGTGAATTAGTGATTTCTTGTAGTTTATAACTCACAAATCTAAGATTGATTAATTTCTATATTTTAAACGAATACTATTACTTACTACTGAAACTGAACTGAGTGCCATTGCTGCTCCTGCAATCATAGGATTTAATAAAAAACCATTGAAAGGAAATAACACGCCTGCTGCCAAAGGAATTCCGATGAGATTATAAATAAAAGCCCAAAATAAATTCTGACGTATGGTTGATACTGTCTGTCGAGAAAGCTTCAAGGCTTGAGGAATTTTTAATAAATCAGAAGAAATTAAAGTCATTTTGGCTACGTCCATTGCAATATCCGAACCTTTTCCCATTGCAATACTGATGTCGGCTTGTGCCAAAGCTTGTGAGTCGTTGATGCCGTCGCCCACCATCGCTACTACTTTTTCTTCTTTTTGTAATTGCTTGATAAATTCTGCTTTATCATTCGGCATCAAACTCGCTTTCACATTCTTGATACCAACTTCATCTGCTACTTTTTGAGCCGTCAAAATATTATCGCCTGTTAACATAAATACTTCTATTCCTGCTTCTTGCAATTCTTGAATAGCAATTTTAGAAGTACTTTTGATTTTATCCGTGATGGCAATTATCGCTAATATTTCATTTTCATTGGCAAAAACAACCACAGTTTTTCCTTGTTTTTCTAAAGAAATAATCGCTTCGCTATCAGGATTTGCGGTGATACTCTCAATCCATTTTGGACTACCAACAAAATAGTTCAGACCATCAAAATTTGCTCGAATACCTTTTCCAACAACATTTTCAAAAGTATTAATGGTCAGAGGTTTTACTCCTTCTGCTTTCAATTGTTGTGTTACAGATTCTGATAATGGATGACTTGAAAGACTTTCTAAAGACAATAAAATACTTTTATGCGTATCATTTTCTGATTCATTTATCCAAATTATATCACTCACAGAAGGTTTCCCTTCGGTAATCGTACCCGTTTTATCTAAAATAATGGCGTTTACGTTATGGGCAATTTCCAAGCTTTCAGCGTCTTTTACCAAAATACCATTTTCTGCTCCTTTACCGACACCAACCATAATTGCCGTTGGCGTAGCCAAACCCAAAGCACAGGGACAAGCAATCACCAAAACCGAAACGGAAGTTAATAAAGCCTGAGTCAAGGCATTTTCTCCTCCAAAAATCATCCAAATTATAAAAGTAAGTACAGCAATTATGATGACGATTGGTACAAAAATACTGGCAATTTTATCTGCTAATTTTTGTACAGGTGCTTTGCTTCCTTGTGCTTCTTGCACCAATTGAATAATTTGAGCTAGAAAAGTTTCATCACCTACTTTTTCGGCAATAAATTTAAAACTTCCTTGCTGGTTGACTGTGCCAGAAAATACTTTTGAGCCTTTAGTTTTTTCCACAGGAAGCGGCTCGCCACTTATCATACTTTCATCCACAAAAGAATTTCCTGATAAAACTTTACCATCAACAGGTATTTTATCTCCTGGACGAATCAAAATTCTGTCACTTACTTGTACTTCAGCGATAGGAATTTCTTTTTCTTCGCCATTTTCAATCACCCAAACGGTTTTAGGTTGTAAGCCCATTAGTTTTTTAATGGCTGTTGAAGTATTCGATTTAGCGTTTTCTTCCAACAATTTTCCCAACATGATAAAAACAATTACCACAGCCGCAGCTTCATAATACACATGAGCGTGCAAACCTCTATGATGCCAAAATTCGGGGAAAAGTGTATTGTATAAACTAAATATAAAAGCGATTCCTGTACTTAAAGCCACCAAAGTATCCATATTGGCAGTACCTGCACGAGTTTGTTTGAGAGCATTCACAAAGAATTGTCGTCCAAACCAAAGTAAAACTGGCGTGGTTAAAGCTAATTCTATCCAATTAGCGTAAGGCATTTCCATAAAAAACATTCCGATAATTACTACAGGAATTGTGAGAATGGTAGCCCAAATCAGGTTTTGTTTGAGTTTTTGATATTGATTTTCTTTCAGAATTGCTTGCTGTTCTTTGGCTTTTTCGGGAGTTCCTAAGATAAGACCATAACCAATTTGCTGTAATTTATCTTGTAAAAATTCTGGAGAAGTAAGGCTGGTGTCAAATTGAATTTTGGCAGATTCATTCGCAAAATTGACTGCACATTCCAATACACCACTTTGTTTATCAAGAATTGTTTGAACACTACTTGCACAAGCGGCACAAGTCATTCCTGTAACGGGAACAATGAGTGTTTTGATTTGTGCTTGATTTTCTAATGTACTTTCCATTTTTTGTGTCATATTTTGATAACACAAAATTAGCGTGAAGGATTGGCTTGAGGCTTATATAATTGTTGGAGAAATTTATATAATTGGAAAGGCGAAGTTTTATCTTTGAATAATGCTTCGCCTTACTTACGAGTTGGAAACTCGTGCTACTGATTTATGAGTTTTACTTTGAAGTCTAAAAGTTCTTTTTTGCTTTCAAAGAATTTTCTTCCGATGATGTATTGGTACTGATGAATACTTGTCATCATGATATTCAGGGCATTATCGTCATAAGTAGGTCTTGAAAAATAGACCAATACTTCTGCTAAATATTTATTCAAATTCTCTTTGATTTCGTCTGTAATGACTGGCTGATACCTTTCATCACCCAAAAGTTTATTGATTTGCTCTTTAAAAAGTTTTTCTAATTCATAAATCGTATTGATATTTTGTTCGATGACCTCAAAGGGCGTATTATAATTAATAAACGCCGTGGCGTTCATCATTTTTACATAGATTTCAAATTGCTCGTCGTAGCTTTTGTCTATTTCGTCATACGCTTTGTAATGATTGAGGTACTCGGTTTCCAAACCTTTGCTTTGTGCCAATGTTAAAAAATACTGAAAAATCGCTTTATCATTTACTTCAATTTCTTTTTTCAAACGTGCCAATTCTGTTTCTAAAACAGGAATTAATTCATCGCATTGTTTGGGAGCATACTTTACGCCGTCGTAGTCAAATGATTTTATCGCTAAATCTCCATTCTTTATTTGCGTAATGGTTTGAATGTCTCTTTCAATGGCAATTGAAGTATAAACCGTATCAACAGCATTTTCACCGAATAAGTCATTAAATGTTAATTGGGGAGGACTTTCTAAGGAATCTTTATCGAAATAAAAGGGATTTTTATTGTCGTAATAACAGTTGAAAATGGTATCGAAAGTATTGGCTTTGTAATTTTTGGTGTAAGTTTCGATAAATTCTTCTGTCTTTTCATCTTTTACTTCTTCGTTATAAGTAACCTGTGCAAACAGATTATCCGTTACTTTTTGTTGAACTACATCAATGCTTTTGAATAAGACGATGGCTCTATCTGTTTTGTTTTCTTTGACACTGATATTCAATTTTTGAAGTGCCGCAACTCTATCTTCCGTATTCGGGTGCGAAGCCCATTGATTGGTAATCACTAATTTAGTTTTGTTGTAGCGATTATAATTTGAAAGATTTACCTGTGGAAGATTATTAACATTAGGCAACTTATTTTCTTTTGCCAGAAAATTCATCACAAATTGGTGTTGTGGAAAAATATTAGAAGGTTTCACCGCTTCGCTAATTTTATCGCTGTAATAATTAATGACGGTTTTGTAAGATTCGTCGGCTAAATCTAAACGCAAAAGCGAAGTAATCAGTGGCTCAGAACCCGCAACATTGGCAGCTACTTCGTCTGCATGAAACTCCATTTCTCTGGACAAACTCATGTAACTAAGATTCACGATGTCGTAAATTTTCCTTAAAACCCATTGGATTCCTTGAATAATTCTAAAGCCGAGTCTCACAAAAAAAGCGATATAACTATGCACACTTGCGATATTGCTTGCCGTAGATTCAAAGGAGTCATTCTCATAAAGCAAATTGTAAATAACCTGATTGACATTATATACATAGCTACCAACTTTCATCGACCTTTGCGAAAAGTGTCCGAATTCGTGGGCCAAAATGGCTTCAAACTCGCTAACAGAAACTGCATTTACCAAAGCAACTCCGATTTGTAGGTTTTTCTTGATTGGTAAAAACATACTCAGAAAGCTTGAATCATAAAATACCGAAGCATTTACTTCAGCAGACAGATAAATCTTTTTCGGGAAATCGGTCTTTACTTCTCCAACAATTTTCTGGATAAAAGCAAAAAGCTGAGGCTCTTGCGTAGCCGTGATTTCAATAAGGTGCGAACGGTCAACTACGTTCTTTTTGAAGATAAACTTTCCTAAGAAAAAAAGTACTAAAATGCCCATTGCAAGCAAACCTACTCCAACTAAAATGGTAAGTAAAGTCGGTTTTAACATGATAATCGCAAAACCTCCATAAGCACAAATAATAGTAAAAATGACGGATAAGAAGATGAGAGCGAGGTAAGTAACAATAAATAAGCAAATAGATAAAATTGCCTTGATAGTCATTTTCTTGAATGACTCAGAAACGGTGATGGATTGCATAGAGTATTGGAGGAAATATTTGGTAGATTTTATTAGATTTAAGGTAAGCGTTGTGATATATATTTTTCTACGAGTTGGAAACTCGTGCTACTGTTCATTCAGCCTTTTTTCTTCTTTTCAATACCAAACTATCCGCTGGATAATTGGCTTTCAAAGTATCCATTTGAGCCTTCGCCCAGTCAATTAGTACTTTCTTTTGGTCTTCGGTCAAGTTGGCTTCTTTGTGTAAACCCAAATATGTATATGAGGGTAAAGGCATTTCGCCTTCTTCGACCTGTTCAATGGTTTCTTTTAATTTATGATTTTGAACGGCAATGGGTAATTTCGTAAAAGTAGAAAAATTCAATTCATCTTTCCCTTCTTCTACATGATGTGCCAACCACGAAGCCACCGGCTGAATATTGGCATACCATGGATATTCAGTTTTATTACTGTGGCAATCGTTACAAGCTACTCTTAGGATGCCGTTTACTTCATCCGTTACCGCATATTTAGTCGAAATGCTGTACGTTTGATCATCTGAAAGATTTCTTTCAGGACGAATAAATTGGATTAATCCCAATACAATGACAATTCCTAATAAAATTTTATTTTTCATGTTAATTAAGTTTATAATGGTAATGTATTTAAAAAAATATTTAAAACGTAATAGTAATTAAAAATCACTAAATCGCCAACGATAAAAGTCATTGGAAAAGGTTAGTATTTGGAAAATCATCATCGCAAGTATAATTTCAAGTAAAGATTCTTTAATAACAATATAGCACAAAAACACTATTAACGATGAAACAAAAAATATTACTCTTAGTCTTGATTGGAATATTAACTTCTTTTGCTCCGAAGAAAATTACTTGGGTAGCAATAGGAGATTCTATTACTTATCTGAACGACCATCCTAAAGAAACTGGCAATAGAATTACAAAAGGTTATATGACTGGTGTTGTTGAAAAATTACCTCAATTTGAATACATTAACCAAGGGCATAATGGTTGGACTTCTGTACGAATTGCGGAACAAATTGAGAATCTCGGACTTGTGAAAGCAGATGTGTATTCTATTTTTTTGGGAACGAATGATTGGTGGGGCGGAAAACCTCTAGGCACTTTTGCTGACTATCAAAATAATACAGGAAGTACAACGGTTCATGGTGCTTTTCGCATCATAATTAATAAAATTAGAGCGTTGAATCCAGAAGCAAAAATTGTTTTGATTACGCCGATGCAAAGAGCTGATTTTGTTTATATCGCCAATCCTAAAAATAATGCTTATGGCTCGTATAGAGAGAAAAAAGGACAACTTTTATCCCAGTTTGCAGAAGCGATTAAAGCCATCGGCAAGTACGAAAATATCAAAGTGGTTGATTTATACAATCAGAAAAAACTGAAAGTTGAAAAGCTTGTCTATTTTAAACGGCTAAAAGACACTCTCACGGGCGAATACAAAAATTATACTTATCCAGCTTTCATTGATGTTCCTTTCAATGCAGCCACTGATGAATATCCATATCCACTTGAATCTATCAATATGACTTATGATGGATTACATCCTTCCGACAAAGGTTATGAAGTAATTACTAAACAATTGGTAAAAGTGATGAGGAAGTTTTGATTTTTAAATGCACTAATATTTTATCCTGTCATTGAATTTAACATATTCAGCGGCAGGATTTTTTTTGATAAAATTGATACTCAAAAGTTTAATTGACTTTTATTGTATAATTATGATTATGTTAAATAATAATCAAAGTTATTTGTTCAGTGAAAGCTAATAAGTATTAAACCTCTTCTGAAAGTTTGAAATTTAATCCCAAAACATTCAAAAGAGGTTTTATTTAGAAAATATTCAGTGGTTAAGCTTTAATAATTTATTTAACTAAAAACTGTTTAGAAAGTTCATCGTAAATGCCGAGAAATTTGTTTGATTTACCATCTTTTTCAAAGAAAGCTTCCCAAGTACTGAGCGGTTCCCAAATACAAGTGCCTTTTCCTTTGCCATTGGGCAAATTAAAAGTAATTGCATTCACGTCTTCTTTTAACTGAGAGTACTCAACTACGATTACGTCTTTGTCGTAACGCTGAATAAGATTGCTGAGGTTATCTCTTAAATCGTCCGTTGTTCCGTGCCATTTTGGATAATAGGATTCGCCAATTACGTCAAAATGTACACCTCTTGCCAACATTGCATCAATAAAATTCACAGATTCATGATTTTGTCCGCCCAATGCTACATGCAACATCATTGTTACTGTTGGGTCAACAGATTTTACTGCGGCTGTTCCTGCATTTAATAATTGAGCTAATTCATCAAGATTTTTCACATTTCCTTCTGGCCAAATGATACCATGATTGATTTCATTACCAATCTGCACCATATCTGGCGTAGTGCCTTGGTTTTTCAATTCCAGCATTA
This sequence comes from Arcicella gelida, assembly GCF_034931025.1. Taxonomy (NCBI): domain Bacteria; kingdom Pseudomonadati; phylum Bacteroidota; class Cytophagia; order Cytophagales; family Flectobacillaceae; genus Arcicella; species Arcicella gelida. The sequence goes on from NZ_JAYGIL010000014.1 coordinate 104,510, forward strand.
CTTTCTGCGTATAATCAAACAAAGATTTTTTCAAATCCATAAATGCTAAACCAGACCAAGCTTTTGGTTTGTATTGCTTCCCGGGGTCTGCCCAAGTATCGCTATAATGAAAATCAAGCAAGAGTTTTAAACCTGCTTCTTTTACTCTTTTTGCCATTTTTTTCGTTTGCTCTAAATCACAAAATCCTTTTTGTGGAGAATATCCCTCTACATCGGCAGGATTATGAAAAATACGTAAACGCACGTAATTGAAACCATGTTCTTTCAAAATCTGGATGGCATCTTTTTCAATTCCTTTGTCGGAAAACTTGATATTTTTAGCTTCTAATTCTGGTAAAAATGAAATGTCTGCTCCCATCATTTTATCGACAGGACGAGCTTTTGCAGCTTCTCCTTTCAATTCATAGCTTTTATCAATCGTAATTTTAGTCGTATTCGCTGGTGCAATTGTAATAATATCCGTTGAACCAGCGTAAAGTCCAGCGGCAGTCGCTTCAAATTTTATCAAATCTGGATTTGTACCAGGCTGTACAATTACCTGACATTTTCCATTGAATAAAGTTCTTTGCCAAGCACCATCCACACATTTATCGGGTTCATGGCTACTTGGGTCGCCATTGCCAACACCGATAATTTTTGCATCTCCTTTGATTGAAAATTTAATCAAATTATCCGCATTGGGTACTTCCCTCCCATCTTTATCTATCACACTGATATTGATAATACTTACATCTTTTCCATCAGCTAAAGTAGTGGTTTTGTATGGAGTAACCACGACTTCTATGGGGTTAGATGTAGTCTCAACTTTTGCCGTCAATTTTCTGCCTTTTTTATAAGCGATGGCTTCCAGTTTTCCTGCTTTATAATTTACCGACCATTGCAAATGCCCATTTCTTGGCATTTCTTTTTTGCCTAAACTTTTGCCGTTCAAGAATAATTCTACGTCATCTGCATTGCTATTCACCCAAACATCAATTGGCTGATTTTCTTTTCCTTGCCAGTTCCAATGTGGACTAATATGAAGTATATCTTTGTCTGTCCACCAACTTTGATAATAGTAATAAATGTTTTTAGGAAAACCGCAAACGTCCATTACGCCAAAATGAGAATTGATATTTGGCCAACGATAAGGCGTTGGTTCGCCTCGATAATCGAAGCCTGTCCAGATAAAACCGCCCAACCAAAAATCATTCGTTGCCGCTAGTTTCCACCATTCTTCTGCAGTACTTGCCCACCATGGAGCGGTAATATCTTGGTCTGGTACGTAAGCTCTGATAGTATCTTTTTCATAAATTCCTCTGGTCGTTAAAGTACTTCCCATTTCTGTTCCGATAATGGGTTGATTCGGATGCTCTTTATGATAATCGGCTACGCCAAATTGACGATAATTAAATCCTCTTACAGGAATAACTTCATTCACGCCACGATATACATTCGCCAAATCAGCTGCATAAGTACAAGTACGAGTTGGGTCTAATTGCTTTTGTTTTTCGATTAATGTCAGAGCGATTCTTTTGCCAAAAGTATTGGTTTGAATACCTCCTTCTTCATTTCCGATACTCCACATAAAAATTGAAGCATGGTTTCGGTCACGTTTAATAAGGCGTTCAAATTGATTCATGTACTCCGTTCCACTGTTGAGTAAACGCTGTTCGTCCATCACCAACATTCCCAGACTGTCGCAAGCCGCTAATAATTCTGGAGTTGGGGCGTTGTGACTGGTTCGGTAAGCATTTGAACCCATGTTTTTCAATAAACTGATGCGATAATATTGTAAATAATCAGGCAAAGCACTTCCCAAGCCTGCGTGGTCTTGGTGATTGTTTGTTCCCAGAATTTTTACATATTTTCCATTCAAGAAAACGCCATTACTTTTTACTTCGATGGTTCTGATACCAAATTTAAAGCTTTGTTTATCAATGATTTGACCGTTTGATTTCAATTCAACCAAGACTTTATACAAGTACGGGTCTTCCAAATTCCAAAGTCTTGGATTGTTGACGATGAAACTCTGTTTGGTTGTTTTTTCTTCTAAAGAATATTGATTTAAAGCCTGTTCCGCAGATTTTCCTACGATTTTACCCGTTCTATCAAGCAAGTACGAAGTAAGTGTATAATTGGCTGAGGCAAAATTCTCATTGCTGACAGAAGTTTCAACATTAATTGTCGCTTTATTATCTTGAATCTTCGCATGAGCAAAAATTCCATCTGTATTGATGTGTAAATTTGAATATTTATTCAACCAAACGTGACGATAAATTCCCGCCCCTTCATAAAACCAACCTTCATACTGCGAAGCATCAGCCCGAACAACAATGACATTTTCACGTTTGAAATCGATAAAATCAGTAATATCATAAGCGGCGCCCAAGTATCCACTTTTATTATTTCCTAAGTAAAAACCATTCACCCAAATGTTGGCATCTCTGAAAATACCATCAAATTGAATTTGGAAACGACTACCAGAATCAGCGGGAGCTACTTTAAAATGTTTTCTGTACCAACCCACCGAAGTTTCTGGGAACAATCCGCCCACAGGTTTAAAGCCATGTGCCTCAACATTCAAATCTTCTGATTTTACAAAAGGTAAATCAGCTACCCAATCGTGTGGAAGATTTACTTTATCCCATTTTTCGTCTTTAAAACGTGGCTCAATCGCAGAGTTTTCGGCAATTCCCGACTTTACAAAAGCCTTTGTAATGCTATAATTAAAATCTTTTTCAGGATTAGAAGTATGTCCAAAATGGAATTTCCAATCCTTATCAAAATTAATTCTTTGCCTTTGTGTCACTTGTGAAAATGATAAAAAAGAGGACAAGCATAACAGGAAAAATCCTGTTAAAAAAGTACATTTATGATTTTGCATATTTATTAAAATAATAAGAAATCGTTAAAAAAATTTCCTCTGAAATACTCAGAGGAAATTTAAGCAAACAAGTATTCGACATACTCATTCACGATTTTCAAAAATGATTTTCAACCAAAAAAAACATTTTCAATTAGGGTAAGAAAGCATCCATCGCTACGGTCGGTTTCCCAGAATTGTCGAATGCTCCTAAAGTATAGCCAACCCAATTATAAGCTTGTGGTTCCCAATACAGTACGCCTAAGCCTTTATCATTGCTGAGAGATTTTGTTTTAGCAATAATATCGCTGATAAACAATTTACAATCTGCTGCACTATCCCACGGCATACCTACTTCTACAATCATTACTTCTTTATTGTAACGAGTCACCATGTCGTTCATATTGGTTAAACATTGCTGATTTACTTTCGCCCAACCACCAGTGGCAAAGTCTGGAGCGTAAGTTGGATACAAGGACATTCCGATAACATCATATTTTGCTCCGTTGGTTTTTAGTCCATCAAACATCCATCTAAATAGCTGATTATCATAACCATTAGAAATGTGAACGATTACTTTTGCTTCTGGAAAAACAGCTTTTACTGCATCATAACCAGCGTTAATCATTTGGGCAAAATTGCTCATACTGGTTGATGCTCTTCCTGTTGGCCAAAGCATTCCATCATTGGTTTCGTTGCCAACTTGAACCCATTCTGGCGTAATGCCATTTTTCTTGAGTTCAGTCAAAACCTCCGTTGTATGTGTTCCGATGGCAGATTTCAAGCCTGCTAAATCCAAACTATTCCAAGCAGCTGGTTTAGTTTGTTTGCCAGGGTCAGCCCAATTATCACTATAATGAAAATCAATCATGATTCTGAAACCTAAGCTTTTTGCACGAAGGGCTTTCACCACTACATCGGCAGTATTATTATAAGCTGGCGAAGGATTTACCCAAACTCTCAAGCGAATGGAGTTCATTCCTAAAGCTTTCATCAAGGCAAAACACTCTGTCTCTTTGCCCGATTTATCATAGAATTTTCGTCCAGCCGCTTCCATTTCGGTAATCCAACTGATGTCTGCTCCTTTTGCAAATTTTGAAACAGGAGGTTCAATAACTGGTTCGATAGGTTGTGATGTGTTACTACAAGATAGTAACAGAAACGAGCAACAAATAAAGTTGATGAATTTGTTCATTTTATTCAATGGTATAAGTATAATTTCCTGCTTTTAAATCTAAAGTAATCGTATGTTTTCCTGCTAAATTAGCTGGAATCGTAATATTATCACCGTCGTATTCTAAAGATAAATCTGCACCAGTATCTCCCAAATTAAGTGTCCACGCACTATTTGCTCTGAATTTCAAAGCACCTGCTTTCAAGGTTGTTGTTACTTTCCAAACATTTTTTGTGGCATCATAAGTCATAGGAACATCACTATTCCAACCATTTTCTGCTGCATCTCCAATAATTCCCCAAGTAGTTTTGGTAGCACTCCAAGTATTGTTGTTAGTATTTCCTTTTAATAAGTAAAAGCCGTCTTCTGGTACAAATAAATTACCGCCTGAGCTACTAAAAGTACCCATTACATCACTTCCTGTGGTGGTGCTACTTGCCCATCCATAACTTGTTCCGTTCCAATCTGGCTGACTGGTGTATTTAAACTGACGTGTTCCACCTACAATATTTACATAGCCTTCATAAATCCCATTTGAATTTCTGGAAGAAATTTTAGGAGCAGTTGCAGGATTCCAACCTTGAAAATCGCCTGCTACCCAAAGTGAAGGATAATTAATTACGACAATGTATGGTGTAACCGAAACGGATACAACATTAGAATAAATATCCGCTACTGCATCGGCAATATTAGACTTTACTCTTACTTCTAACTGACCAACGGCACTTGGTTTTAACCCTAAAATGATTGACAATTGGTTAAAATCAGCAGTGGTGTACTTAAACTGAACTGCATTTCCCAAACTGATTTCTTGGGGTGCGGCAAAGCTGGTTCCAGCCTTGGCAATTTGTAAAGTATAACGTACAGCCGCTTGGAATCCGTAATTTGAACGGTTCCAAGTAAATGCGACAGTCGTATCGTTGGCAGTTGAAGCTGTAAGTACATAACTTGTTTTAGAGGTAGTCAAAGCAGGAGCTTCACCTTTGCTACTCATCACAGTTTTTATTTCATCGTTTTCACAAGAAAAAATACCAATGCTTACGAGGCACAAAAAGAGTATTTTAAATATATTTTTCATGATAGTATGTTTGGGAGAATTTGAAAATTTGAAGATTTGGTAATTTGAAAATGAGAGATAATTCACCAAATTCTTAAATTCAAACTTTAACATTTTCAAATCTTCAAATTGTCATTCATTTTCAAATTAAAAAACTAATACCCTTGATTTTGCACCAAATTTGGATTTGATGATAAATCGTTTGAAGGTATCGGGAAAAGATTGTACTTGTCTTCTACGGCTCTACCATTGGCAATACCACCTTTCCAAACCCACAAATAAGCATTGGTAGTGAATTTTTTGTAGCGAATTAAATCCGTTCTGCGATGTGCTTCATAGTATAATTCTCTGCCTCTTTCATCCAAAATAAAATCAAGTGTCAGTTGCGAAGCGGTAATATTACCCGTTGTTTTTCCGCCATAAGCTCTGGTTCTCAATTGGTTGATATAAGTAAGAGCGGTAGTCAAATCGCCACCTGTTCCACCTCTTAGCACGGCTTCGGCATAAATCAAATTAATTTCCCCCAATCTGAACAAAGGAAAATCAATGTCCGTCCAGTTGCCTGATGGGTCAGCATTAGGTGCTTTTGCTCCTGTACGGGTTTTATTTCTGTATTTTGTTGAAGAATAACCGTCTGTTCCTGTATATAAATCTGCCATTAAACGGTTTTGACCTACTGTATAAAACATCGCTCTTTGGTCGGTATTACCAGAAGCATCGCTGAATAAATCCACAAAATTGTTGGTATGACGCAAACCGCCCCAGTTACCACTCGTTCCCGAAATATCTCCCGGCACAGCAGCAGGCCCGTGAGTTAAATAAGTAGTTCCGCCCCAGTTTTGTGTATTCGTAGCATCGTAGGCAATCATGAAAATATTTTCACTTTTATTCAAATGATTATCCGCCAAAGTCAATTCACGATAATTTGGATGTAATGAAAAAGATGACGACTTTATTTTATTGGCATAAGTAATGGCATTTGTGTATTTTGCAGTTCCCGTATAAACCTCAGCGTTCAAGTACAAACGAGCTAACAATGCCCATGCTGCCGATTTTTCGGCACGAGGATACTCGTTTTGTCCCACTGCGATTAAGTCATTTTCAATCGCTTTTAATTCTGTTTCGATATAAGTAAACAGTTCATTTCGCTGAATTTGCTTTGGCAAAGTAGCTCCAATCGCATCGTTTTCAGTAACAAAAGGTGGATTTCCGAATAAATCCATCAAAACCCAATATTGGTACGCACGAATAAATCTTGCTTCAGCACGGTACTTTCTGATATTTTCGGCATCTGTTCCTGAAATACCTCTTTTGCTTAAATTTTCGTCAGACGACTGGCGAATAAAATCGTTACAAAGTGTAATTTGGAAGAAAGCACGATAATAGATTCCGTTTATAATTGGATTCACCGCCGACCAACTCATTTCTTTTAAACCTTTTACGCCAGCATCATTTTGCCAAGTCCAAGCAGCTTCGTCGGTAGTTAATTCTTGTAAATTCCAGTACAATCTCAAAAAGTCAGAATTTCCTTCGTCTGAAATAATTTGTGAAGGAATATCTGGGCTTCCCGTTCCGCCCGTATTACCCGTCAAAGCGAAAGCAGAATATACTTTTGCCAAAGCTTGTTTGTAGCCTAGTGGTGTTTTGTACACCGTTTCGGCAGTAATATCATTGGTTGGTAATAAATCTAATTTATCAGTACAAGCGTTTGTCATCAAGACGATTACACTTGCTATGGCTATTTTTATATAATTTATTTTCATTTTTCCTGTTGAATTTTTATTAAAAATCAAGATTCAATCCTAAAGCAATGGTACGTGGACGTGGATACAAATTATTATCAATTCCCGAAGCTACTTCTGGGTCTAAACCTTTGTATTTTGTAATTACAAAAACATTCTGAACGCTGGCATTGATGCGTAAATTAGCATTGCTATTTTTCAAGAATTTGCCCAAATCATAGCTAAGATTGACATTGTCCATTCTTACAAACGAAGCATTTTGAATATAATAATCGCTTAATAATTGTTGGCTACTTCCTTTGAATTGCGTTTCTAAATAATTAGTTGAAGCATTGTAAAGTACGCTGTTGCCTGTTATTTGATTCAATACTCCACTTTGACTAAAGTTGTTGTTATACACATAATTATCAAAAGAAGCACGCATCACAAAACCTAAATTCCATTTCTTGTAATTCACCGAGCTACTCAAACCTAAGAACACTTTTGGTACAGAACTTTTACCTTTATAAAGGTCATCTTGATTAATGATGCCATCACCATTTTGGTCAACAAAAACGCCTTCTACTGGTTTTCCAGCTTCATTATATACTTGTTTGTATAAATTGAACGTATTTCTGCTGAATCCAACTGCATTGATAAAAGCGAATTGTCCGCCAATTCCGCCTGCAATTCCGCCAGAAGGAAAGCCGGGATAATTTTTATCTTGAGGAATTACCGTTAAGTTAGTAATCGTATTTTTGTTATAAGTAGCATTAAAATCTAAATTCCAAGTCAAATTATTCGTTCTGATAATTTGCGTTCCGATGTTAAATTCAACGCCTTTGTTTTCCATCGAACCAACGTTTGCAACGATAAATGCAGTAAAGTTTGCTCCAGCAGGCTGTGGAATGTTGTTCAATAAATCTTTGGTGTTTTTTACATAAAAATCAATACTCCCTTTTACTCGGTTATCAAAGAAACCGTAGTCTAAAGCAATGTTTTTTGATGCTGTTTCTTCCCATTTACGATTGCTGTAAAAACCACCAGGACGATAACCTTGATAGAAAGTATCTCCAAATTGATAAGAAGCATTTGCCGAACTCAAAGCAAAATATGAGTAATAATCATAGTTCCCGATGCCATCTTGTTGACCAGTAACGCCATAACTTGTACGGAGTTTAAGGGCAGAAATTACTTTACTTTTCGCTAAGAAAGTTTCGTCTTTAATGTTCCAAGCCAAAGCGATAGAAGGGAAAAGTCCCCATCTATTAGCTGGAGCAAATCGAGAAGAACCATCACGGCGAAGTGTCGCTGTTAAAAAGTAACGGTCATTCAAAGAGTAATTCGCACGACCGAAGAATGAAATCAAAGTATTTTCAGGCTTATCGAAAGGAAAAGCGGGGTCAGTATTTGGGTACTTCACACCCGCTGCATTGTAACTTGCGTAATTATAATTAGTGGTTTGGTAATTATTAAACGAGTAGCCAGCCATTGCATCAAACTTACTTTTGATGTCTTTCAATTCTTTGGCATAATTCAGGTAAAACTCTAAAAGTGTATTTTGCTTGGTTTGTTTGTACGTATTGTTCGTTCCACCAACGCCACCTGCTACATAACCAATGGCAGCACTGTCTGAAACATAAACAGTTCCTGCACCTTTCGACACGTCGTAACCAATGTTCAAATTTGCTCTTAATTCTGGCAAGAAATGGAATTTATAATCAAATTGAATATTGCCGATACTTCTTTGTGGCGTACTTTCATCAAAACGTTGTTCTAATTGTGCTAATGGATTTCTTCCTGCTAAATTCACTAAACCTGTGGCACTTGTTTTATCCAACCATTCAAAGTAACCGCCAAATCTTTGTGGATTTTCTGTGGCATAAACAGGTTGAGTTGGGTCGAAACTAATGGCTGAACCAATTGCCCCCAAAGAAGCAAATCTTGCTTTTTGCATACTTCCTTTCAAGCTAATATCTACTTTCAAATGATTTTCAAAAAAAGTAGGATTTAAAGCAATTGATAAAGAAGTTCTTTGCAATTTATCCGTTTTCAAAACCCCCGTTTGGTTCTGAAATCCTAATGAAACACGGTAAGGTAATTTTGCGACTTCACCACTCATACTTAGGTTATTGTCGGTCATGAATGCAGTTTGATAAATTGCATCTTGCCAATTGGTATTGGCTTTACCAAGCATCATTTTCTGGGCTGCCGTTCCTTTTTCATTGACAATCGCACGGAATTCGTCAGCACTCAAAACACCTACTTGTTTAGTAATATTTGATGTTGAATTTGTTGAAGAAAAATTCACTCGCATCGCTCCACTTTTCCCTTTTTTAGTCGTGATGATGATTACTCCATTTGAAGCCCTTGTTCCATAAATCGCTGCTGCCGACGCATCTTTCAACACCGTAAAAGTTTCAATATCATTTGGATTAATAAAACTCAATGGATTAGACGCACCAGCAATTCCACCTTCGCCTTCCAAAGGCACGCCGTCAATCACAAACAATGGATTGTTACTTGCACTTAATGAAGAACCACCACGAATACGAATCGTACTTCCTGCACCGGGCTGACCGCTGTTTGAAATGATAGAAACACCTGGCACTTTTCCAGCAATCAATTGCTCTGGAGTAGTGATTGCTCCCGTCTGAAAATCTTTTGCATTAATCGTGGTAACGGCTCCAGTCAAGTCTTTTTTACGTGACGTTCCATAACCAACAACTACCACTTCATCTAAAGCAGTATTGTTTACAACCATTACAATATTCATCGTTGTAGCAGTACTTACTGGCATTTCTAATTTAGTAAAACCGATAGAACTGAACACTAAAACATCGCCCGTAGTTGCCTTTATTTTGAATTCGCCTTTGGCATCCGTAATGGCTGCCGTCTTCTTATTTTTCACCGTGATACTTACCCCAGGAATGGTTGATTCTGCCGAATCTACTACTCTTCCTGTTATCATTCTGTCTTGTGCAAAGGCATTTCTATGCGTTAAAACACAAATGACTATCAAGACATAGTACAGTAATTTTTTGCTCATCTCAATTCTGTTTATAAATAAAATACTATTAATTATTTTAAAAGTCAAAATTATAGAGGATATTATGGATACTTTTATCTCAGCAATCATAATTTTGGTGCTATTGTTCTAATTTTGGGAAATGAACAGTTCAATACAAAAAATGATTTATTTTAGATTAAATATTATATAATTAATACTCAAGATTAATGTCCCCAATCAAGCGATTTACAATTTTTATTCTTTTTATTTTCCTATACTTTGGCTTGTACTCTTCAGTTCTTGCCCAAATTCCTAATTTAAAATTCAAACATATCACCAATGAACAGGGACTTTCTAACAGTACTATCGAAAGTATTTATCAGGATAGCCGTGGCTTTATTTGGTTTGGTACAAGAGATGGATTGAACCGTTACGATGGCAATGAAATTGTGGTTTTCAAGAATGACCCTAACGACGAAAAGAGTATCAGTGATAATTATATTACTTATATTCAGGAAGACAAAAACAAAGCGTTGTGGGTAGGAACGATTAACGGATTGAACCGCTTTGATGAACGAAAAAATACTTTTATTCGATTCAAACACGAAGCTAAAAACCCGAAAAGTATCAGTGATAATTATATTACTGGTATTAAAAATGATAGCAAAAATAGGCTTTGGATTTGTACTCGTGAAGGACTTAATCTTTTAGAATCATCTGAAAATACTTTTACTACATTTCAGCAAAAACCAAATACAGATAATACGCTTGCCAACAATCATGTCAATTGTTTTTTTGAAGATAGCAACCATAATTTTTGGGTAGGAACAGAAAGTGGTATTCAACTTTTTGAAGTATCAACACGTACTTTTAAAGATGTGGAAGTATTAAAAAATCTTCCTTTTTCGCTGAAAGGCTATGCCGTGAATTGCATCAATGAAGACAAACAAGGCAATCTCTTAATCGGAACAAACGGAAACGGATTAATCATTTATAATCATCAACTTAACACGATAAAACAATATAGTCATCAAGAAACAGTAGCGAAATCGCTAGGCAATAATTTAGTAAAAGCCATTTTAGTGGATGATAAAAAGAATATTTGGGTAGGTTGTATTAATGGCGGTCTTAATCTTTTCGACCCAGTTTCTGGAAGTTTTTTCAATTATCAGTATCGTCCTGAAGAACCCAAAAGTCTTTCACAAAGAACCGTTTCTGCTTTGTTTGAAGATAATCAAGGAAATCTTTGGGTAGGAACGCACCGTGGCGGAATCAATTTATACATGCCACAAACAGAAAAATTTACTTTATTTCGACAAGAACCCACTTTAAATAGTCTTAGCTATAACGATGTAAAAGCTTTTTGTGAAGACAGTTTCGGCAATATTTGGATTGGCACAGATGGCGGCGGTTTGAATTTATTCAACCGAAAAAACCATTCCTTCAAACATTTTAAATACAGCCCTTTCCATAAAAATACGATTGGTTCAAACGAAGTTTTAGATATTTACGAAGACAAAAAAGGAAATTTGTGGGTGGCTACTTGGGGCGGTGGGTTGAGTCTGTACAATCGTTCAAACAATACTTTTACTCGTTTCCTGAATAATTCTGCTGATAAAAATAGCGTCAGTTCCAACTACATTCAGAAAGTATTTGAAGATAGCAAACAGAATCTTTGGGTGGCTACTTATTTTGGAGGCTTGAATCTTTTGAATGCTGAAACAAAGCAATTTACTCGTATTATTTACGGCAAAAATAATCGTTCACAATTATTGGGAAATAATATCATTTCCATCAATGAAGACAAAAAAGGAAATATTTGGATTGGCACAGACGACGGCGGTTTGAATCGTTATAATACTGCTACGCAAACTTTTACGCATTACTTCAATAACGACAGTAAAAAGCCTGATTTACGAGTCATTTTTATCGACAAAAAAGGCAGAGTTTGGATTGGGCAAAAAGGACTTTATTTGTTCAATGAACAAGAAAATACTTTCAAAATTTTTAATCAAAAGGCAAATCTTGACACGGAATTTATCAAAGGAATCGTAGAAGATTCCGAAGGGAATTTCTGGATTGCTACTTCAAATGGTATTACCAAACTAAATCCTGAAACGAAAAGTGTAAAAAAATATAATACAGTTGATGGCTTACAAGGACTTGAATTTGAGGCAAATGCCTTTTTAATGACCAAAGATGGACAAGTATTTTTTGGAGGTGTAAATGGGTTTAATACTTTTTATCCGCAAAAAATTACGACCAATACTTTTGTTCCTCCTGTTTATATTACTGATTTTCAGATTTTTAATAAAAAAGTAAGCCTCGGAGAAGATTCTCCTTTGAATGAAGACATTAGTTTTTCCAACTCTATCGACCTTTCTTACAAGCAATCTACTTTCTCTTTTGGTTTTGCAGCGTTGAATTATACGGCTTCAGAAAACAACCAATATGCCTATAAATTAGAAAATTGGGATAAAGATTGGGTTTATGTAAGTAAGGAAAAAAAGGCTTCTTATACGAATGTGAGTCCTGGCAATTATACTTTTTTAGTAAAAGCAACCAATAATGATGGCGTTTGGAATGAAAATGCCTATTCTGTTGAAGTCAACATTACGCCACCATTTTGGGCAACTTGGTGGTTTCGGGCTTTAACGGTTATAGCTATTATAAGTGGCATTGTAGCTTTTTACAATTTTAAAAGAAGATTAGAAATTCAGCAATTAGAAGAACAGAAAAAAGAAGAAATTCATCAAGAGCAATTGCAGTTTTTTACCAACATTTCACATGAATTTCGCACGCCGTTATCGCTAATTTTAGGCCCTTTAGAAAAACTAAAAAAAGAATTTCCTAATTCGCCCGCACATCCTTACTATGATTTGATGTACCGAAACGCCAACCGTTTGATAAGTCTTATCAACGAATTGATGGATTTTAGAAAAGTAGAATCTGGCGTGTTGAAACTGAATGTGATGCAAGGAAATATCAATACTTTCTTGAAAGAAATTTCGGATGAATTCACAGATTTAGCAGAAGCAAAGAATATTACTTTTGAAGTACTACTTCAAAATAATCAATTGACAGAAACTTGGTTCGACAGACAGATTTTAGAAAAAATCATCATCAATTTATTGAGTAATGCTTTCAAGTACATTGATAATGGTAAGCACGTCACTTTACAAGTACTGGATTCGCTCGAAAATTACAAAGCCCAATTTAGCAATGAATTAAAGATTTTGAATGACTATAAAAGCGATAATTATTTGTACATCAGAGTTGCCGATGATGGCATCGGAATTTCTAAAGAGTCAATTAGTAATTTATTTGAGCGATATTACAAAACTACCGAAACACATTTGGGTTCGGGCATTGGTTTGGCATTTGTAAAAAGCCTTACCAATCTTCACAAAGGGAGTATTTGGGTTTACAGCGAAAAAGATAAAGGGACAGAAATCATCATTGGCATTCCTTGTAAAAAAGAAGATTATGTCGAAAAAGAATTATGGATTAAAAACAAAGAAGTATTGGTGAAGCTTGAAAGTATTTCTACCAAATATGATGCTACTTTGAATCTTGGCGAAGAAGTTCTAGTAAAAACTAAAACAAAAGTGTCAGAAGAATTAGCCAAGCCGACCATTTTATTGGTAGATGATAATGATGAATTAAGAATCTTTTTAAAAGAAACATTGAGTAAAAACTATAAAATTGTAGAAACTATTAATGGACAATTGGGTTATGACATCGCCAAAGAAACTTTCCCAGATTTGATTATTAGTGATGTGATGATGCCTGTAATGAATGGAAACGTTTTTTGTAAAAAAGTAAAAGAAGACGATGAAATCAGTCATATTCCATTTTTAATGCTGACGGCAAAAGATGCGACTGAATCCAAAATTGAAGGTGTGGAATCTGGAGCAGATTTTTACTTTTCAAAACCAATCAGCATAGAATTATTGGAATTGACGATTAAAAATATCTTTATTCAAAAGCAAAAACTGAAAGAAAAGTACGGAAACGATCAGTTGACAGAAGTAGTTGAATTGGCTCATTCACAAAAAGATAAAGCTTTTTTGATGGAATTGATTGGCATGATTGAAGCTCATTTAAGTAATCCAGAAATGAATATTGATTATATCTGTTCGCAAATGGGGATGAGCCGCACAAAATTATATACCAAAGTAAAGGAATTGACAGGGCAAGCCATCGGTGATTTTATACGAACCATTCGTTTGAAAAAAGCCGTTCAATTAATGACGCAAGAAAATATGGCTATTGCTGAAGTAATGTTTAATGTCGGAATCCAAACGCAATCGTACTTTACGAAGGCTTTTAAAAATGAATTTGGTAAAACGCCTATGCAGTTTTTGAAGGATTTGAAGAAGTGATTTGTATGTAAAACGATTGGATTATCGCCCTATTCTTTTGTTAGGAAATTCAATCGTTTTATAAATTTCCAGTCCAACACCTGCTTTTTCTGCAAGGGCTATAGGTTAATTGCATCAAATATCGAGTTGAGTTAACATTGAGATTAAAAATTCATCATTTTTAGCTGCTTTCTTTTTAAACTCATTTTTGTTGGTTCTCGTTGCAGTAAAGCAAGAGCAGTTTTTCTTATTGTAGAAAGATTTCTTGGGGCATTATCCTTTCGACAGTTACATCCATCTTCGTCAAAGGTAATATCTAAGTGCCAATGTTGATGGTAAATCCTCCAGAGCCGCTTGTGCTACTTGGTTGGAGCCGTATAGATGTTCTTCATGTCTTGACTAAAGTCCTTTCGGTCTTTGTAAGATACATATTTACAGGCATTTTGATTTGGGTTTTCCTAGATTCTGTTTTAATCGTCTTGCTGGTGTAACCATCACGGGCGTTAGTATGGGAACGTTTCTGATGCTTATCATAGCCCAAACTAAACTTACACAACTAAAGGGAGAGTGTCAATAATAAATTCATCACATGTAGAATCTACTTTATTTCCATTTGTAAGTAAGAAACAAGTGGGTTTGTAAAAAATTTAAGCGACAGCCCGTCAAAACTAAAGAGAGTCAACCACCGACTTTCCTGAAAGCTTTGACAAAGCTGTCGCTTAAATATTAATATTATATCCTAAAAATTAACGCTAATAATTCTTTAGGAAATATCTTATCAGCAATCCCTATTATGCTACAGCACGATATTTGATTGAATAAGGAATGTTATTAGCTGCACTAAACACAGCTCCTAACATTTCAGAAGGCGAAAATGGTTTGCTAAAATCTTCATCAATGGCATCATAAACAATTCTTCCTTGTTGACTAATTACGTAAGTGGCAGGTACTGGTACATCTTCTGAAATACCTGCAATTCTGTCCCAAACGGCATATTCTTGTGAATACACACCAAATTGTTTTGCAATTTGATTATTCGAATCGGCTACCACATTAAATGGAATATTGAAATAAGCCACTAATTCTTTCGTCTCTTCTAATGAAGCCTGAACAATCACTAATAAATTACCTCCAAGTGCTAAAATTTCTTGATAAGAAGCTTTTAAAGTATTCAAATGCTTTAAGCCATATTCATTCCAACCACCTGATAAAAAGCTAATCGTTAGTGGCTTATTTTGTTGAATTTGTTGGAAACTAAGTCTTTGAGTATTGGCTTGTTCAGAAAGATTTTGCCAAAAGCCATTAGCTTTAGAGATAGACAATGAAGGTAAACGTGAACCTATTTTTAAAGGTGATAATTTGGCTGTATTGCCTTTGAATATATTTACGGGAAATGTAGTGTCCCAAGTGATTGTGCTTAATTGACCGTTTGCTTGCATTTTAATATTATTTTTCTGGTAATGAGCCTTGCTTTAATTTTTGGTAGGACAAAATTATAACAAAAAATATTATATCCTATAGATTTAATAGATTATTTAGAAAAATACTTATAAGTGACTGTAAATCTACTTATTACGATATAATTTAATAAAGGCTTCCATTTCTTTTATCGAAAAAATGCTTTCAAAATCATCATCAACAAAACTATAAATAATGAGAAGATTACCAACGATGATAAAAGTAGCGGGTAAAGGTACTTCCTTTGATATACCAGTAATTCGATGCCAAATGGGATAATCTTTGGAAAAAACACCTAATTCTTCTGCAATGGCATTTTCTTGATCATGACAAATATTAAAAGTCAATTTATACTTACTCACTAAAATATCTAAATCATCAGGAGCTACATCTGTTAAAAGTAAAATTTCAGCTCCAACATTTTTCAAACGTTTATGTGCTTTTTGAAGTAATTCTAAATGAATTTCAGCATAGTTATTCCATGATGGTGAAAAAAAACTTAATACCAAAGGACGAAAAAGTATTAATTCACTCAAGGTAAAATTAGGGAGATAATCGATATTTTTAGGCAAGTTTGCCCATCGTCCATTAGCTCTAATAATATTAAAATTAGGTACAAAATTACTCGCCTGAAGTGCTCTTGGGCGGTTTTTATCTATAATTTCTTGCATGTTGATGAGAATAAAATTATAATGCAGTGTTAAAAATTGAATTGATGATACCTTTACCAACTTTCCAATCAGCTAGATTTGAATTAGCATTGATATGCCCTAAAGCACCAATATTCACAAATTGACTCCCCCAATCTTCTGCCCAATGTTTTGCTCTTTCAATGGTTGCGTATTCATCATTTGTACTTGCAATCAACACCGTTTGATAAGGAAGTAATCCTGTTGGAATGGGCGAAAAACCTAAAATTTCTTTTGGGAAACCTGTACTTTCAGCATCGGCTGGAGCGACGAATATAATACCCGCTATATTAGTGGAAGTATATTTTTTTGCCCAATGAACCACCGCCAAACAACCTAAACTATGTGCTATTAATAAAGTTGGCGTACTTAATTGACTAATAGATTCGTTCAATGTTTCAACCCATTTTTCGACTTCTGGTGCATTCCAATCCTCTTGCTCTACTCTACTAAATATTTCAGGATTCTCTCGTTCCCAAATTGTTTGCCAGTGGTTTGGTCCTGAACTCCCTAAACCAGGTATTGTTAAAAATTGTGTCATCATGATTTTCTTAAAACGCTAGTAAATATACGTCTTCTGGGATTGATGTTTTTGTTGTATAGACTACAAAATCTATAGACAAAGATTATTAATCAAGTTTGTATTTGCAAATTTTATTTAAAATTTATCCTCAAAAACAGTCATTTCTCTTTTAGAGAAAAATCTTGTGGGTTCTATTAAAATAACCATTCTGTAAATTTTCATAGAGTGTTTATTATTTTTTCAACAAGTCGAAGAGTATAAAATGTATAAATCGTGTTTTACTTACACAATTTATTACAAAAGATTTAAATAAAATTCCTCCAAAATTTATTTTTATGAAAAGAAGAGATTTAATCAAAACAATGTTGGCAACAGTTCCTGCTTTACATCTGACTCAAGCATTTGCACAAAATAGTTTTACTGGCTTTGCTGGTGATGGACTTGAACCTATGGCAAAAGGTCCTTTTAATCCTGATTGGGAATCTTTGAAGCAATATCAAACTCCTGATTGGTTCAGAGATGCTAAATTTGGTATCTGGGCACATTGGGGACCACAATGTCAACCAGAATTTGGTGACTGGTATGCCAGAGAAATGTATTATGAAGGAAGTAGCACCTATAAATTTCATGTAGAAAAGTACGGACATCCCTCAAAATTTGGTTTCAAAGACGTTATCAACGAATGGAAAGCTGATAAATTCAATCCTGATCAATTATTGGAATTGTACAAGCGTGCTGGTGCAAAGTACTTTATGGCTTTGGCAAATCACCACGATAATTTTGATAATTATAACAGCAAATATCAGCCTTGGAATTCGGTAAATCTTGGTCCAAAAAAAGATTTAATTGGCGCTTGGGCTAAAGCTACCAAAAAACAAGGATTACGTTTTGGGGTTAGCGTTCATGCAGCACATGCGTGGTCTTGGTTAGAGGGAAGCCAGCATTCAGATAAAACAGGTGCTTTAGCAGGCGTTCCTTATGATGGAAAATTGACGAAAAAAGATGGTAAAGGAACATTCTGGGAAGGCTATGACCCACAAGATTTATATGCCCAAAATCATGTTCCGAGTGAAGGAAGTGAAAATATCAATGGAATTCACAAACAATGGAATTGGGGAAATGGCGTAACGCCACCAAGTGAAAAATACTGTAATACTTTCTATAACCGCACAGTCGATTTAGTGAATAAATACGACCCAGATTTGGTATATTTTGATGATACCGCTTTGCCATTGTGGCCTGCAAGTAATGTAGGTTTGCGTTTTGCAGCACATTATTATAATCAAAACATCAAAAAACATGGTAAATTAGAAGCCGTTATCAACGGTAAAATCTTGGATAATGAACAACGTAAAACCATGGTTTGGGATATTGAAAGAGGACAAAGTAACTCTATCGAACCACTACCTTGGCAAACGGATACTTGTATTGGTAGTTGGCATTATGACCGACGTATTTATGAACAAAAACGTTATAAAAGTGCCAAAACAGTGATTCATACTTTAATTGATGTTGTCAGTAAAAATGGAAATTTGATGTTAAGCGTACCATTGAGAGGTGATGGTTCTATTGATTCAGAAGAACAAAAAGTGGTGGAAGGTATTGCAGATTGGATGGCAATTAACAGTGAATGTATTTTTGCGACAAGACCTTGGAAAGTATTTGGAGAAGGTCCAGCCATGGAAAAAGCTGCTCCACTTTCAGCACAAGGTTTTAACGAAGGAAAAGGTTTACCTTTTACTATCCATGATATTCGTTTTACCACAAAGGGAGACGTACTCTATGCGATTCCGCTCGGAAAACCAGTAGAAAGTAAATTATTAATAAAAAGTTTGGCTTCAGGAAATGCTCTTTATCCCAAAGAAATCGCTAAAGTGGTTTTAGTAGGAAAAGGAAGTGCCTTGAATTTCACTAGAACTTCAGAAGGTTTATTGGTTGATTTACCAGAAAATGTTAAAGAAGAATTTGCTTTTGCATTGAAAGTATTGCCTGTATAATTAAAAGTATAACATCGGATAATTTGTATGAATTTTGTGCAAATTATCCGATGTTGTGCACATATTTCGTGCAAAAATTCTTACCCTTACAAAATTTATTCATTTACAAATCTTTCAAGGCTTCATAAACTTTACTGAATTTCCTATAATTTTCTTGATAAACCACTTCATATTTTGGATTTGGGATAAAAACCTTTTCTTCAATATCAAGACAATTCGTATTAATACCAAAAGCTTCTAATCCTATCATTACTGCCCCCCAACATGAACCTTCGATGGTCTGAGCCACGACGACTTTCATCTGAAAAATATCTGCCGCAATTTGCAACCAAACATCACTTTTGGCAAAGCCCCCGCTTGCCATAATGGTAATATTCTTTCTTTGTTTTTTATCAGGTAAAAGAATTTCTGTAATACTTAACAATCCAAACAAAATGCCTTCAAGCGTTGCTCTGATAAAATGTCCTTTTGTATGATTTATCGTAATACCTAATAAAGTTCCTTGAGCAGAAGCATCCCAAATGGGTGCTCTTTCTCCCAATAAATACGGTACAAAAATCAAACCATTTGACCCCGCCTCTATACTTTCAGCTTGTTCAAATAACGATTCAAAAGTTTCGTCACTTTCTAAAATGGCTTCTTTTAACCATTGCAAAATTACTGCTCCATTGTTCACCGCACCCAGCACTAAGTACTGATTATCAATCAGATGATAACATTGCGTTCGCATTTTATCATCAATAAATGGTTTATCAATTGGTAATCTTACTGCTCCACTTGTACCAATGGTTAAAGACATTCTGCCTTTTTGCATTGCCCCAGTTCCCAAATTTGCTAAAGCACCATCGCCGCCACCTATCACTAAAGTACGATTTTCAGCCTTTGTTTTAGCTTGATGCTGTGGACTTACAATTTGGGAAAGTTTACTTTCATCAATGCCTAAATGTGCTAAAATATCTTTGTTCCAAGTAAGCGTTTTAATATCCATTAAGCCCGTACCCGAAGCCATCGACGAATCAACTACATATTCGCCCGTTAAATAATGCCAAACATATTCTTTGATGCTGATGAATTTATAGGTTTTTGCAAAAATCTCAGGTTCATTTTCTCGTAGCCAAAGTATTTTGGTCATCGGACAAAAAGTATGAATTGGGATTCCTGTTTTTTGGTAGAAATACTTGCCTGTGATACTTTCTTTTAATTTCGTCGCTTCATTACTTGCACGATTATCTGCCCAAAGTATTACATCAGTAAGTGGATTCCCTCGTTCATCAACTGCAATAAGGCTTTGCATGGCTGAACTAAAACTGATAAAAAAGGGATTCGCATTTTCGGTAATTTTTCCAATACATTCCAAAACCGCCTCCAAAATTTCAGCAGGTTTCTGGATACTCCAATCAGGTTCGGGATGATACATTTCATATTCTTTAGAATACTGTTGTATCATTTTCCCTTCATTTGTAAAAACAATCGCTTTTGTGGCAGTTGTTCCAATATCTATTCCTATATAAAAATGGTTCATGTATGTTTAATCGGTGAATTATCAAAGCAAAAGGATGAATTATTTCTTCTCGACAGCATGTCCACCGAACTCATTTCTGAGTGCCGCCACTACTTTTCCAGAAAAAGTATCTTCCATTTGCGAACGATAACGCATCATCACCGAAAGGGCGATTACAGGCGTTGGTACTCCTAAATCTAAAGCCGTTTCTAAAGTCCATTTCCCTTCTCCCGAAGAGTGCATAATGCCTTTGATGCCATCTAATTTAGCATCTTTAGAGAATGCTTTTTCTGTTAATTCCATCAACCAACCACGCACAACAGAACCATGATTGAACATTTTCGCCGTTTTCTGGAAATCAATATCAAATTCAGAATGTTCAAAAACTTCAAAACCTTCGGCGATGGCTTGCATCATTCCGTACTCAATTCCGTTATGAACCATTTTTGTAAAATGTCCACTACCAGCTGCACCAGTGTGTAAATATCCGTTTTCTACCGAAATATCTTTGAATACATTTTCTACATAAGCAAATACTTCATCGTCACCACCAATCATTGTACAAGCACCATTCAACGCACCAGAAGTTCCGCCAGAAGTTCCGCAATCTAAGAAATCTATGCCTTTACTTTTTAGATAAGTATAGCGTTTTTTTGATTCTTTAAAATTTGAATTTCCACCATCAATAATAATGTCAGAAGGATTCAAAAAAGGTAAGAGTTTTTCAATTACTTGGTCAACAATTTCACCTGCTGGTACCATCAACCAAATTACTTTTCTTCCTGTTAATTTTTGGGTTAAAGCGTCGATTGTATTAGCAGGTTCAATTCCTTCTTCGGCAATTTTTTGAACGAATTCAGCATTGACATCATTGGCAATTACTTCATAGCCATTTCTTTGTAGGTTAAGTGCTAGGTTGAAACCCATTTTGCCTAAGCCTATAATTCCGATTTGCATAATGTTAAAATTTACTGTGTGGATAAATATTATTAAAATGGTATTTTAAAAAGCTAAAATAGAAAAATTAAGACAATTTGATGAATTATTCTCTCCTGAATATTTCAAAGATAAAATAAAGACTCCATGTTTTCATGGAGTCTTATATGCTTTATTACTAGATAATGAGCAAATAGGTTAAGAGGACGGATTGTATATAAAATTGAGTTTTGATTGAAAAAACATTCCCAGAATGTAAGTCTTGCTGAATAAGTAATTTTTATATACTTTATGACAGCTCTGATTCACCAATTATTCTCATCTTTCTATGCGAATAGGTTCGCTATTTTTGACTTACAAATAATTATACCACAAAGATTCAATCTTATTATATCAAGTTCTTTCATATTCTTTCGGTGGTGATTTTTGTAATAGTAATAAAAACTATGGTTAAAATCAGTAAAAATCCAATTCTTAGAAATTATGAGGATTTGATAAAGTACTCTTTTTTGATTGTTTTATTTTATTGGATAATAGTTTAATGATTGATACAACTATTTGTCCCACCAAACTTTTGTATCCAAATCATCTGCTCCTTGTCGAGCTACTGCTGCATCTAAATTGGCTTTATTCACCGAAATTTCATCTACTGGATACGATAAACGATTGATAAAATTTCCTTTGATTTCTTTTCCAGGATAAGGATTCGCTGCCAATGCAGGAAAACCACTTCTACGAAAATTGGCAAATGCCTCAGGGTTATTCATGAACGAAGCTACCCAATATTGTGTATTGATTTGTTCTAAAGCCTTTGCTGCATTAAATGGATTGGCTGTAAAATAAGCTTCAATATTGGCATCCGACACACTTGAATTAGCGTCATATTCTGTAAATTGCTGAATATGACCTTTTACGCCTGCTTTGTAATAATCAGCTGTACTTCCGCTAATCCAACCTCTTTGAGCAGCCTCTGATAATAAAAGTTGTGTTTGTCCGAAAGTAACGAAGAAACAAGGAGCATCAAATCTTCCAATTTTAGTTCTATCTACTTGCGAATACATTTCTATAGCTCCCGGATAGTTAGGCGTATTAGCAATACTACTTTGGTCGTAGCCAGCAGGGATTCCAATCTGAGCGGCAGGGTCTTTTGTAAAATTGCTTGGATCTTGAAGTTTAGTATTATATTTCAAAGCGATTATACCTAAACGTGGATCATTGGTACTTTTCAAGAAATTAACAAAAGCTCCATGCAAATAAAAATTGGCTCTTTCGCTACCATTCAATTGCGAGCCAATTTCATTGGTATAAGCTGCCGAATGACGTAAGATACAATTATCCGCATTCGACTGCATCACTCCGCCCGCAAAAGCTTTTTTCACATAATTCTGTGCTGTGTTTGCATCTACTTCTGTTAAACGCATGGCTGCACGCAACAATAAAGAATAACCCAAACGCTTCCATTTTGTAACATCGCCTGCATAAATAATATCACTTACTTCTTTGGTTTTGTTAACATCCAATGCAGCAGAAGCTTCATCCAATTCTTTTAAAATATCTGTATAAATCGCTTGCTGAGCATCATATTTTGGGAACATCGTACCTTGCAAATAACCTAAACCAGCTTCAGTATAAGGAACATCGCCATAACTATCTGTCAAAATCATAAAAGTGTAAGCTTTCCAGATTCTTGCCATATTGTATAAATTACTACGTGTGGCATCGCCTTTGGTTTTTGCAATCACATCTACCAAATGTTTATTTACTTCTCTGTAATATCTTTGCCAGTTTACACCAGTAACAGAAGTATTATTTTGATTGACGTTTCCACCAGCATTTACGCCTAAGTATGGGCTTACAATTTGTTGAACGATAGCCGCTTCGTAAATGACAGATTGCCAAGTAAATGACGTTCTGAGCGTAGCATTGTTCAGTTCATAAACAGGATTAAGTGCCGTTGGATTTACTTTGTTGGTATTTAACTCGTCGAAGCCTTTATCGCAACTACCTAAAAAGCTAGAAGCGAACATTAAGCTGATATATAAAGTTATTTTTTTCATTTTTTGATTGTTAAAATTTTAACATATTGATTTTATCAATGATTGATAAAGGCAAAGCTAAAAAGCCTAAAGCTTACCGCTTACCGCCTATGGCTTTTTAGAATTTAACATTCAAATTAAAGCCTATACTTCTACTGGTTGGTAAACCTGTTGATTCTAAACCGACAAGGTTATCCGACGAAAAGCCAAATTGTTCTGGGTCGAGGTTAGGAACCCATTTTTTAATCATCAACACATTGTTGGCTACTGCATTCAATTTGATTCCTTTGATAAACCAGTTTTTAGGTAATTTTTTCGTAAAATCATAACCAATGGTAATTTGACGTAATTTCCAGAAACCTGAATCATACACAAATTCTTCTGCAATATTGTTCGCACGAATGGTTTCGTAGAATGATTGTAAAGGCGTTTTTACTGCATTAGGTTCACCTTTGCTATTTACGCCATCGCCAATTACATAGTTTTGTTCACGACCCACCAAAGTACCTTTGTGTAAACCTTCACGCCAAGCGTTGTAGTTTGTTCCAGAAATCATTTTTCCGCCTAATTTGAAATCAATTAAGAATGATAAAAGGATGTCTTTGTAACGGAAATTATTGGTAATTCCCCCAACCCATTTTGGTAAAGCACTTCCAAAATTCACTAAATCGTTTGTTCTTTCTGGACGACCGCTTTGGTCATTGAAAATTTTACGTCCTTGTGCATCACGCTTATAAGCAAAACCATATAATTGCCCAAGTGGCAAGCCAACTACCTGACGTAAAACTCCCGTGTAAATACCAGTTCCAACAGTGATATTACTTTGATTTCCAGCCAGTTCTAATACTTGTGAAGTATTGTACGAACCATTAATATTTACATCCCAAGAGAATTTATTGCTTTTTACTGGAGAGAAAGTAAGCATGGCTTCAATCCCTTCGTTTTGGCTTTTTCCGCTGTTCAACAAAGTAGTTTGGTAACCAGAAGCATCAGATACTTGTGCTGAAAGGATTTGATCTGAAGTGATTTTCTTATAATAAGATAAATCTAAACCTACTTTATTCTGGAACAATTTCAATTCTAATCCAAATTCAGTTTCTTTCACACGCATCGGGCGAAGGGCTGTATTCGGAACAGTCGTTGTGTTGATTGAACCAATTGGTTGGTTTTGTAAAAGGTTACTTCCAACTGTATAAAATAAGTTATTCGCATAAGGTTGAACATCGGTATCACTACCTACTTCTGCATAAGCTGCTCTTAATTTACCAAAAGAAAGCCAATCAGGGGTATTCTCGAAAGCTTGAGTAAACACAAAACTTCCTGTTACTGATGGATATTGAACCGCACGAGAACCTGGTGCCAAAGTAGAGAACCAATCGTTACGACTTGTTACGTTTACGAATAAAAAGTTTTTATATGAAACTTCTGCTGCTCCGTATAATGAATTTACTTGGCGTTCGCTTAATCCATACAATGGGTCTTTTAACTGTCCGTTCATTACGGTATAAAGCCCACGAACTACAAAGTTTTGAACATAAACGCTGTTATAATCGCTACGACGATACATTTGGTTTCCACCCAACGTTAAATCGAAACTGAAATCTCCGACAGTTTTCTTAGCCCCAATCAAGAAATCGGCATTGGTTTCACGGAAACGACGAGTTTCTTGTGTGTATTGACCATTCACAAAACCCGCAGGTGCTACGCCTAATGAAGCTTCACCCGTTGGGAAGTTATAGTCTTGGTCACGTGAGTAATAATCTTGTCCGATTCTTCCTTGGAAATACAACCAATCCGTAAGATTATAACGTAAAGTAATATTACCTAAAATTCTATCACGACGAATATTTTCAAAACGTTCATAAACAGAGTAGTATGGATTTGTACGGTTTCTAAAACGTGACCATACATATTCATCGCCATTAGCATCCAAACGTTTTGATTCTAATAAATCAAAAGGCATTGAGTTCGACATCGTGTAAAGTACCGTTGGCGTACTTAAATCTTGTTGTCCGATTTGTGGTGGGTTACGATTGTATTCGTTTGAGTAATTAATGTTACCCATCAAAACCAACTTAGGATTTAAGTTATAATTAAAGCCTAAATTGATAGTCTTCTTATTATAGTCTGAATTTGGAACAATACTTGTATTACTTAAATTAGAAAGCGACAAATTAAAACCACCTTTTTCAGAACCAGATGAAAGTGAAACAGTGTTTGTCCATGAAGTACCAGTACGGTAAAACTTGTTAATTCTATTATAAACAGGTTCATAAGGTACTTCAATGCCATCAAACAAAATCTGTTTCATGCCGGGCTGAAATTTTTCACCAAAACTCCAAACACCCGTTTGTGGATTAGGAGTAGTAGGTCGAACACCATTTTCTCCCTGACCGTACTCGTATTGAAAGTCCGTGAAATCCAATGGTGTATCGACGGTATAATTGCTGTTGTACTCAATACCTATTCCTTTACCTGTTCCTTTTGTTTTGGTCGTAATCATCACCACGCCGTCTTTTGCACGAGAACCATACAAAGCTGCTGCTGTTGCACCTTTTAAAACAGTCATCGTTTCGATGTCGTCGGGGTTGATACTTGTCAAACCATCGCCACCGTCAGAGTTATTAAAACTTCTGTTTGCCAAAGAACCATCGCTATTTCCATTTGGGTTTGCACCAAAATTGGTATTATCCATCGGCACACCGTTCACAACAATCAATGGATTGTTTTGTCCGTTGAAAGAAGATTGCCCACGAATACGAATTTTACTTGTTCCCGCTGGACCAGTTCCTAAAGAAGTAATATTTACACCCGCCATTTTGCCTTGTAAACCATTCATAAAATTTACTTGGCGGTTGGTTGTAATTTGTTCCGCATTTACGCTGGCAGTTGCGTAGCCCAATTTTTTGGCTTCTTTCTTAATCCCTAAAGCGGTAACTACCACTTCTTCAAGATTTTTAGTTTCTTCTACCAAGGATACATTGATAATTGTTTTGCCACCAACCACAATTTCTTGCGTTACATAACCGATAGAAGTGAAAATTAAAGTAGCGTTGCTCGGAATCGAAACTTTATAATTTCCTAAGGCATCAGTTGTAGTTCCTTGATTACTTCCTTTTATTTGTACAGAAACTCCCGGAACGGCGCCCTTACTTTTGTCGGTAACAGTTCCCTTCACCACTAAATCCTGTGCAATTGAAGTAAGAGAAGAAAACATCAAAGCCAAATACAAAATGGTTTTTGTAAAACTTTGGGGTTCAAAAAGACAGATTCGTCTAAGTTTTTTCATAGTTGAGTACGTTTTGGGATGAGGGTTGAGTTAAATCTAAATTGTGTTTTTGATTGTCCTCTGTTTGAGATGATGCAAAATTTCATCCTTATTTCAAGAAAAACTTTCATTTTTTTACAGCGGTGATTTTTGTAATATTTTTATAAATTATTGACCTAATTTTACTGGAAATCCATCAAGAAAATTTGTTAATCATTCCATAAACCTGATGAGTCAATTTATACTGTACCAAGGAAAGGCGAAGGAATTATCGCATTTCCCGTACATTATTGAGTTTGCCAATTATAAAATCCAGAATATTCAACTCAATTCCCAAGAAATAAAAGCAAGTGAAGGCATAAGAATTTGCTTGATTGTAGATGGGAAATTTGATTGGAATATTGATGGACAACCTTTTTTACTTTATCCAAACGATGTTTCGCTTACTTGTCCGTGGCAGACAATCGGGAGCAGTAAAGGAGCTTACGACATCGGAGCATTGATGTGGATTACCATAAAACCGCTTCACTTTGAAGCCAATGGAGAATTGGTTTTGGGTGAATGGAGTAGTATTTCTGAAACTGACCAAAGAGTAATCGGTACAATTCTTTCGTTGAATAAAAAACCTGTTCTTACTCGTTTAAAAGCTTGTCAACAAATTTTCCAAAATATTGAAGTAGAATTATTCTCCAAAGAATTGGGCTACAAAACCCGTGTAAACCATTTAATTGATGAATTATTGATTACTGCGGTGCGACATTTGAGCAAACAGGATAACCTCAGGCGAGATTTTCCGCAAACTTTTTTGAAATTGGAGCAAACTCTTCGTGAAAATTTATCACATCCTTGGTCGGTCGAAGAAATGGCTGGTTTAGTTGGGTTGGGAACAACTGCCTTTAGTGAAAAAGTAAAAGCGTTTTCGGGCTTTTCGCCTTTGAATTATCTTATCAACATCAGGATTTCAGAAGCCATTAAATTATTAGGCAGAAAAGATTTAAGTTTGACGGATATTGCTTTGGAAACAGGTTTTTATTCCTCTCAGCATTTTTCGTCAACCTTTAAAAAACTGACTGGCTACACGCCTCGGGAGTTTAGGAAAAACAAGTAAAAAAGATATGAATTATGAGATATAAATTATGAATTAGCTTTTGAAAAGAATAGTTTTTAACGGATTTCATGGCTTTTATACCTGTATTAGGCAAAAAAAGTCTCTCAAATAATTCATAATTTATAACTCATATTTACCTTATAAATAACTATGGATTGCATCATTACCATCGACATTAATACTTCTGCTGTTAAAATTCATGCTTTTGATATGAATGGGCGAATGCTTTGCTGGAAAAAAGGTTCGTACCCAACCTTTCATCCACAGCCGAATTACAGTGAACAAGACCCTGAACAGATTTTTATTACTACGCTTTATATCCTTAAAAATTTATTGAACGAGTACGTTCATCCTAAAAAATATAAAGTAACCGCAATCTGTTTCAGTTCGTCGATGCACAGTGTTTTGGCAGTTGATAAAAATGGTACTCCTCTTGGAAACGCTATTATTTGGGCAGATAATCGTGGCGTAAAAGAATCTGAAGTCTTAAAAAAACATCCTCAAGGCGAAAGTATTTTCAACACAACGGGTACTCCGATACACCCAATGTCGCCGATTGTGAAAATTACTTGGATAAAAAATCACGATAAAACTCGTTTTGATCAAACACATAAATTTATCTCTTTAAAAGAGTATATCATTAAACAACTTACTGGCGAATATGTGGTTGACCACAGCATTGCATCATCTACAGGGCTTTTTGATATACATAATCTTAAATGGAATCAAGATTCACTAGATTTTGCAGGAATCACCGCCGACCGACTTTCTGAACCACTTTCTGTTTTCAATACAAATCTATTCTTGAAAAAAGAGTATTGTTTTACATTGGGTTTACCCGCTAAAACTACTTTAATTATAGGTGCAAGCGATGGTTGTTTGGCAACTTTGGGTGCTGGAATTGTTGGTTCGGGCAGAGCCACCATCACCATTGGTTCAAGTGGTGCTGTTCGTGTGGCTGGAAAAGGAGTATTGAAAGATGAAAAAAATCGCTTTTTTAATTATCTCTTAGCTGAAGGCTATTATGTTTCGGGTGGACCAACCAACAATGGCGGTGTTGTTTTTGAATGGTTTGCACGCCAATTTGGTGATTTTTCAGAAGATTTAGATTTTGAAGATGTCGTTAATGATTTATTTAAAGAAGCGGCTCAAGTAAAAGCTGGAGCTGACGGTTTATTGTTTCTACCTTATTTACTTGGCGAGAGAGCGCCACTTTGGAATGCTAATGCACGTGGAATGTACTTTGGGTTAAACATCAGTCACGAACGGAAACATTTTGTACGTGCCACGCTTGAAGGAATTCTTTTCGAAATGTATAGCATCGGTAAAACGCTTGAAACGCACAGAAGTTTTGATAGTATTTATATCAATGGTGCTTATGCGTCTTTGCCTTTGTGGA
The DNA here is from genome assembly GCF_034931025.1 of Arcicella gelida. Taxonomy (NCBI): domain Bacteria; kingdom Pseudomonadati; phylum Bacteroidota; class Cytophagia; order Cytophagales; family Flectobacillaceae; genus Arcicella; species Arcicella gelida. The sequence goes on from NZ_JAYGIL010000014.1 coordinate 133,596, forward strand.
CACAAATTTTGACTGATATGTACGGAAAAACTATTCACGTCAACGACCATCATGATAGCGTAGCTTTAGGAACAGCTTTATTGGGACTTACTCAATTAGGTGTTTATAGTAATTTGGAAGCGGCAGCTTCTACCGTAAAATCTGTGGAGACTTATCAACCCAATCCTAAAAATCACGAAATTTATATGAAGTACTTCGAGATTTTTGAACGATTAAGCCATAACTTAAAAAATGAATTTGAGCAGATTGTTGCCTTGCAACAAGGGCTTTAATCAGGTTGCTCTCTTTACAACATTGTTATAAAGAGAGCTGTTTAACTTTATTCAGCTTTTGTCAGATAGTTATTAGAAACCAAATCTGCTAAAAAAGCACCGTAAGAAAGCGTACTAATTTTTGAGCCATTAGATTTAAAATGTCTATTGGCAAAACTAACCATAAACTCCAATGTTGTTTGATTGGCTGGAAATTGTAATCCATTACGAAAAGCAACAATAATATCGGGGAAAGTCTCTCCTTCAAGTACTTCTCCATTTTGCGTTAAATACTTCATCATAGCTAGTTTTAATTATGTTTTAGATATTGTAGGACAAACATAAGCTTCTAAAAGCAAGTTTCAAAGCCAAAAAGGTGCAAGATACTGCTATCCTACACCTTTTATGGAAGAAATTTAAACGCATCGAAAAATGCTACTCTAAAATTTTGATTTTAATATCTTTAAAATAAGCTACACTTTTAGGGTCATGTCCCTGTAAAGCAATTGTTCCTGAACTAAGTTTTTTCAAACCACGGTCTGCTGGAAGTGTATCTGGTTCAGTATAATCAACCGCTACTTTATCGTTGATTTTGATGATAATTCTTTTGTCTTTCACAATGATATGATACTCGTACCACTCATTATCTTTCGCCAAATTTTCTTTCACGTCGTTGATACCATATAAACTTCCTGTTTTACGCCAGTCGCCATGCGTTTGGTTTACTTGTACTTCATAACCTTTTTCGGGCCAGCCAGAAGCTTGGTAAGCTGTATGAATAAAAATGCCAGAGTTTGAACCCGGCAACGTTTTCGCCTTTAATTTTAACTCAAAATTTTTGAAGTCATGGTTTCCAACAGTTCCTTCATAAAATAAATGAGTACGTTCGCCTGCTACTTTTATCGTTCCATCTTCGATAGAAAACGTACTAGGGTTTTCTTCATTTACTTTCCAACCAGCAAAGGTTTTTCCATCAAAAAGCGAAAACCAACCTTTTTCTTTTTTCTGTGAAAAAGTAGTTTGGATTGACACTAACAAAGCTAGCAATAATGATATTTTTTTCATGTTTGAATGATTTGAATTCCTCAGGGAGGAATGTTTGTTTTACTTTTTTGCTAAAGTACGAATACATTTTGGCTATCAACGTTGAAAATCGCTGTATATGTTTCTGTAGGGTAATTACTTCTGATAAATATTTGAAAAAAAATCTGTCTCATCTCAAACCTAATAAGTACTAATAATTATATATTTTCTTGAGTCTGTTAAACTTACCTAGTCGATGATAAAATCTTGCAGGAATAAGGCAAAAAAATACTTAATATTTTAGGTATTTTAAGGTAGAAATGACGCTCCGTGGCTTACATTTGAGGAATAATTTTATACCCTCAGCTCATGGATAATGTAGAAATACTCTCTCGGATTCAGTTCGCTTTTACCATTGCTTTTCATTATATCTATCCGCCATTAAGTATTGGTCTTGCCTTGGTGATGGTCTGCATGGAAGGACTCTATTTGAAAACAGGCGACAAAGTTTATGAACAATTAACCCGTTTTTGGATTAAGATTTTCGCTTTGATTTTTGGTATTGGTGTCGCCACGGGTATCGTAATGGAATTTGAATTTGGTACAAACTGGGCTTCATACTCTCGTTATGTTGGTGATATTTTTGGCTCGGCTTTAGCGGCAGAAGGTATTTTTGCTTTCGCTTTAGAATCTGGCTTTTTAGGAATTTTGATTTTCGGTTGGAATAGAGTAAGTCCGAAAGTTCACTTTTTTGCAACCATCATGGTTACATTGGGTTCAATGTTTTCAGCGGTTTGGATTGTAGTCGCTAACTCTTGGCAACAAACGCCAGCGGGTTATCACATCGTTGGCGAAGGCTTGAAAGCAAGGGCTGAAATCACAGATTTTTGGGCAATGGTTTTCAATCCTTCTTCTGTTGACAGATTATCACACGTTTGGATTGGTTCGTTTTTGGCAGGCTCTTTCTTGGTCTTGAGTGTTCATGCTTATTATTTATACAAAGAACGTCACGTAGCACTTTCTCGCAAAGCTTTTAAAATCGCCTTGACGGTTGCAACTATTTCAGCCTTAGCCCAATTATTTACAGGACATCATTCGGCTGATGGCGTAGCCAAAAATCAACCTGCTAAATTAGCGGCTTTTGAAGGACATTACGATAGTTCAGCCGTGGCAGATATGTATTTAATGGGTTTTGTAGATACAAAAAAAGAAGAAGTAATAGGCTTGAAAATTCCGAAAGGCTTAACTTTTTTATTACATCAAGATTTTACTACTCCTGTAAAAGGACTCCGAGCCTTTCCAAAAGAAGACCGTCCAACGGCAGTAAATTTTGTTTTTCAGACCTATCATTTAATGGTTGCCATTGGCATGGCATTGATTGGGCTTACTTTATTGGCAGTGTATTTTTTATACAAAGGTTCGCTGTTTGAACAAAAATGGTTATTACGGATTTTTTCTTTTTCTGTACTCTTGCCCCAAATTGCCAATCAATTAGGCTGGTACTCTGCCGAAGTAGGGCGACAACCTTGGGTGGTTTATGGTTTGTTGAGAACTTCCGATGCACTTTCTAAATCTGTAAAGGCAAATCAAGTTTGGTTTTCACTCATTATGTTTACTGTCATTTATGTTTTACTCTTCATTTTGTTTATTTACTTACTCAATAAAAAGATAAAACATGGTCCAAGTGACCATCATGAAAAAGATGAAATTATAGATTCTTCAAAACGTAATAATCCAATTTTAGACTAAAACCCCTAAAGGCTATTGAATTGCTTTAGGCTTTATGCAAGCACAAGCTATTTCCATAATATAAGCCTATTCATTTTTTGCTTATTGCCTATAGCCTAAAGCAGGCAAAATTAATTATTCACGATTACTTTCAATGTAAACATAAAAGCTTATGGCTACTTTTTTAGGAATAGATTTACCGACTTGGTGGTTTGCCGTTATCGGAGCAGTTTTTACTGGCTATGCCATTTTAGATGGTTTTGATTTAGGAGCTGGTGCTATTCATTTACTTTTCAAAAAAGAAGAAAGCAGAAGAATCGCCCTCAATGCAATTGGTCCTGTTTGGGATGGCAACGAAGTATGGTTGGTAATTGGTGGGGGAGCATTGTTTGCTGGTTTTCCAGAAGTGTATGCAACGTTATTGTCTGCTTTTTATATTCCCTTTATGTTGTTTTTGATGGTATTGATTTTGCGAGCCATTGCCATTGAGTTTAGAAGTAAAGAAACCATGCTTTGGTGGCGACAACTATGGGATATTGTTTATTCGATTTCAAGTATGATGATTGCGTTTCTATTAGGTGTTGTATTAGGAAACCTGATTCAAGGCATTCCGATTGATGAGGATTTTGAATATCAAGGCGATTTTGTACAATTATTAAATCCCTATGCCTTGCTGACGGGTTTAACTACTTTAGCTTCTTGTACAATGCACGGTTCTATTTACTTGGTGATGAAAACCGAAAAGAGACTTTACACCAAATTATCAATCATGGTAAGTGATACCAGTCGCTTTTTTGTGGTTTGTTATATCTTACAAACTATGGTAACATTGGTGTATTTTCCTAGTATGTCAGCTACATTCAAAGCACATCCTACCCTTTTTGCTGTGCCTTTGATTACAGTTTTGATTATCATTAACACCAGAATATTATTAGAAAAAGGCAAATATATGTTGGCGTTTATGTCTTCTGCTTTTACGATGGCATCGCTTTTGGTCACGGTAGCGATGAATCTTTTTCCAAAAATTATTCACTCGACCATCAATCCAGCTTATTCTATTACGATTTATAATGGTGCTTCTTCCGAAAAATCTTTGTCGATTATTTTACTCTTTGCCGTAGTAGGCGTACCGATAGTAGCCACTTATACTTTCTTTGTTTTCTGGACTTTTAAAGGAAAAGTGAAATTGGATGAAAATTCATATTAGCATTGAGTAAGTTGTGGATGGGGGAATTTTATAAAAAATCAAGAAGACAAATATAAATTTTTAATGTAGTGGCAAACCCTTGCGGTTGCCGTTCCATAGGCAAACAGAAACAGCAACCGCAAGGGTTGCCGCTACAAGTTTTGAATATTTCAATCTTATTATAATTGAAAGAAAATCTACATAGAAATTAAAGTATTGGCAGAAATACCTAAGTTTTTGTGTAAATTCCTAATCATTTTAAGGCTTAACTGTCTTTTTCCGTTCAATACTTCTGATACTCTATTTTCTCCGCCAAAATATTTTGCTACATCTTTTTGATTCAAATCTAATTCTAACATTCTGTATTTGATTACCTCAATAGGATTTGGTTTGGGAATTGGAAAATGTTTCTTTTCATATTCACTTGCCAAAATAGTAATAGCTTCTAATATTTTTTCTTCCTCAGAACCTTCAGGACATTCTAACAATACCTCAATCAACTCATTTGCTTCCGCAAATTCTTGTTCATTGGTAATTGGCTTGATTTGAATTTTAGTTTCCATTCGTCTAAATGTTTGAAATGTCTTTTATTTTGTCATATTCTTTATGAGTACCTAAAAATCTAACTAAACAGAAAAGAATTTATACCTAACATAAGCAACTAATCTGTATTATATTTAGGGCGATATTAAAAACAATTCTTCCGTTTCCTACAATATCTGCTCCTTTAAAATCTTCAATAATTTGATTGGGGTTTTCGTAGGTGTTTTCTTCCATCTTCTCATACCAAATTTCCAGATAAGTTCTTGCATCAGGGTATTTGTCCCAAAACTCTTTTAGTGTTTTATGTAAATAAATACTCATTAGTAGAAATATAATCAAAATAGTTCCACAATTTGGGAAGTGTTATTTTAAAAAGCTAATTGAAACAAATTGTTGTTCAGAAAAGATGATATTTGCCATAAACTTTAGCGGTAAACCACCTCGCTCCGCTCAAACAGTAGGAATTCATTGCCCATCAATCATAAAAAAGCGGTCGAAATTAGTTTTTAGACCGCTTTTTTATGATTTTAAAATTCGAGATGACTCATGTTGTCTTTGATTTTTAACGAATCGTCATTTTGTGTTCAAATGGTGTGATGCCCGTTAAGTACACAAACATTCCATCCATTTTTAAACTACCAAAATGCGAGCTGTACATTTCGCCTTCTAAGCCTTTAATTTTTGAATGCTTTTTGATTCCACTATCAAAATAAATACTGTCTTTTCCGAAATCATAGCTTGCAGTTTCGCCTTCAAAAAAGTAATTATTCGGTGAACTTTCAATTTCTTTTACACCAGACAATTTTCCACCTTCTTTGAAACATAATTCAATCGTTACCGATACGCCTTCGCTTCCTTTTGAAGTAAACATTAATTCATGAACGCCATTTTTTTCTTCAATGCTGATAGTTGTATCAATGGTTTTAATATTGCTTTGTGGGCGGTGAGCAAAATCCATTTTATTCCAAAATCTACCATCGGTACTTGGTGCATGTTTATAATCACCATTTGCCTTTTTGAATTGCTTTGGTAAAGGCTGATAATAAGGTGCTTCGATACTTTGATGCAAAATATACTTGCCATCTTTATAAGTAATTCCATTACTTCTGAAATAACCCGTACTAAAAAAATCCGTTGAAAAACGCATATATTTTAAAATAGCTTCTCCTTTTCTAAAGGTAAATAAATTAGGACTGGTTGATCTTCCAGAAGCAATTACTAAGGGAAAATCTGCTCCGCCAAAAATTGTACTTGTCGTATCATTTCGGCGAATTCTTACCAAATTGGTTGTTTTAAAGAATTTCTCAAAATGTACTGATGGATTTTGAACAGCAGGAAGTGGCTTTAAATACAGCGGTTCTTCCAAGAAAAAAGGCAGTAAATCGACCATAATTTTTTCATCAAACCCTTTAACATTTTCGATAAACTTGGTAATCGCAGCATACTCAGCATTATTATCGTGAATCGCCAAATAGCGATAATCGTGATAAAAAGGCAAGGCATTTATCGTCATAAATTGGTCTTGTCGCCTTGAATCCGTCGTCACCAAATCGCCATTCGGTTCCATGTAGAAATAAGTTAAATTAAGGTTTTTACGCACTGGTTCCAATAATTTCGGACGTTTCAATAAACGAGCAATCGTAATCAGGCACCTATCTGTTACTTCCGAATAAATCATACTTCTTTCCAAGAAATGCCCGTCGCTATCAATATAAATATTTTCAGAAAGCCATTCATCAATACGAGCCACATAGGCTTTATTAGGAAACAAAGCATTAATTTGTGCCAAAGCAGCCGACACCACCCAACGGTGGTTTGGTGTATGAATTCCACCTACCCTCAAAGATTCTCCCGCTTTTAAAATAAACTCTTTCAACAAAGAAAGTAATGGCGTTAAAACAGGCGAAGCATTATGTTTTAATAATGTGGTTGCAACACAAAGAGGGTCTAAAATAAACGCTGTATCAGGAGGAGACGCTAGATTTCCCAAATTAAGAGTACCATCTTCTTGTTGTGCTTTTTTGAGGAAACGGATAATTTTTGTCATTGCTCCAACCAACTCCTCTTTTTGATAATAATCTGATTTTGCTTCGCAATAGGCAGCAGCTAAATTGGCTAAATCAAAGCCTAAACGCCTTTTAATTTCTGTAATATCTGTTGAAAATACTGTTAATAATCTCGCAACTTCTTTATTATTGGCTTGAACAATTTGTTGATAAAAATTTTCTTCAGAAGCATTTATATATTGAGCATGGCTAATCATTGGCGATAAAAGTGCCAAAGTTCCCAAGCCAAAGCATTGTTGTAAAAAGGATTTTCTTGTAATATTTCCCATTGTTATGAAGTAAAATGAATGAATAGTCTTTTTTATAAAAGAGAAGACAGGTTGATATATACTGATTACAATTGGATTGAGTCAGGACAGAAGCCTTTTCGACAAAAAAGAGGTCAGTATTTCTACCGACCTCAGAATTACTAAAATAAAATTTAAAGAAGAAAATTACTGTTTCAATACTTTAAAAGTAGCTTTTCTGCCATCTTTTTGAACATTTAAAAAGTATGTTCCAGATGGTATTTTCGATAAATCCACTTGCTTTTGTACACCTCTCAATGTTTGTACTTGGATAATTTTCCCAGTGAAATCTATCAATTGAACATCTAATTCTTTATCATTACTTTCAATATTTAATACATCAGAAGCGGGATTCGGAAATATATTGATACCCATTTTACCCAATTCATCCGTACCCGTAATCAATTCAATTCTTACAGTTGAAGGACTTAAAACTGTTCCTGTTCCACAGACATTATTATTCACAGAGAATAGGCGATAAACAGTATTGGCCGTTGGATTAACAGTTAAAACATAATCATTAGTATTAACAGTGATTGATTTAGCACTTACTTCATCACTACCGATGGCAAAAGTAAACGGTGGTGTTCCCGTAAGTTTAATACCAATTGAGACTGGTTTATTTTCATTAAAATAATACGAGCTACTATCAAAACGTGCTGTAATGCCTTCTAAAACTGAAAATGGATATTTATTCGTTGTACTTGTTGCATTAGAATCACTAGCAATTACTCTAATACTATAACCCATACTAGGAACTAAATCTGAAGGCAATTTTGCAGCTAGAATATTCTTTTCTTTTTCTACTGTTTCAAGACTCTTAAAGTTCTTACCTGTGTTATCCGATAATTGAACTATAAATTTGTTATTAGCTGAAAACGTTCCAACAGTGTAAAAAGGAACATTAATTGTTGAACCTGCACAAATTACACTTGAAATATAATATTCTTGGAAGTTTACTTGTTTGTTTGAAGGTGGATTTACCGTAATCGTAGCAGAGCCTTCCACTTTTCCTAAACCACAAGCATTTCTAACAGTCTTAACTGTGAAGGTTTCTGTTTTGAGTGGTGCTAAATATATCGTTGGTAATGTATTGTAAGAATTTAATTCTAATGTACCAGTTTTTCCATTACTTAGTTCATAATTAATGTATTCATAATAATATGAATTTGTGTTTGGTTTATAGCTATCGTTATTTCTCAAAATAAGATAGGCATCAGTTCCAGGGTTAATTGTTGAAGAACCCATTAAAGTCATATCAAGTTTATTTGCTAAAGCAATGGTTGTAATAGTTTTAGTTTGGTATGGATTAGAACTTTCCATTTGAATTTTATAAGAACCTCTTTTCAAATCACTGCCAAATGTTACATTGTAGGCACCATTCTTTGTACTGCTCAATAATTCTGTTTTGGTATTATTCTCATTAACAGCATAGACTTTGAAAACATTATCAGCCTCGAATGTTCCTTTTGAATCTAAATTAACCTTTAATGTTGCACCAGCACAAGTACTAATTCCACTATACATCCCTTCAAAATTCATTGAAACAACAGGTTTTATATTCACTTTCACACTTCCCGACACCTTACCTACACCACATTCATTAATGGCTGAAACTAAAGTATAAGTAGTCGTTTCGGTAGGATTTTTGTATTCTTCGATATAATTATAGTTGTTGTAACCAATTGTTTTAAAGTTTTTATCATCTTTAATAACATATCGTAAACCCCCTCCATAAGAATAATCTTTGATATTATTTGAGTAGATGTAAACGCCATTTCCAGCTTCTATTTCTGTCACAGTAGCTCCGCCATTAAATTGTAAAGCTAAATTGTTTGGTACAATCCTGAAGTTTACGGTGTTTACATCCGACTTAACGCTATTATCATTACTAACGATTCTAATATTATAACTACCTGCTTGTTGAAATTTACTTGGAAAACTTACAAGCACAGGGCTTTCTGTAACACCAGTTTTTACATTAGTATAAGTAGTATCTGAAGCATTTGATATTTGTACCGAAAAAGTTGTTCCTGTAGGTACTTGTCCTTTTACATTAAAGGGTATTAAAATATTATCTGCTATACATTGGATATTATTGTTGCTGTAATTACTATTGAGGTTTGTCATATTCTGAATAGAATACGGTGCTACTTTAAAGGTAACATCATTATTTTTTATCGTTCCAACACCACATACATTACTGATAGATTTTATTCCGAAAGTGGTAGTCTTGTAAATATTAAAGTTATAATATTGTGTAGCAGTTCCATCATAAGTATAGGTTTCGATAGTCTCCGTTCGCCCATCTTTATAAGTAACTTGCTGGTTTCCGCCACCTTTCAGGTTTAACGATAAACCTACATAGTCTCCAGGATTATAAACTCCTGTGTAATAAGTATAATATTCAGCAGTGGGTAAAGCTCTGACATAAAGTTTAATTAAATTACTGTATAATAATGGATTACTCGAAGAAACTCTTATGTCATATTCTCCGGTTGGTAAATCCGAAGGAATTGTGATTTCCTTCTCTCCAGCAGTAATTTTCCCTAAAGTTCTATCATTAGATGAACCATAACTATTAATTAATTCAACAGTAAATTGATTATCATCACCGTATTTCCCTTCTGTTAAAACCGACAAATCTACTTTTGCGCCGGCACAAACCTCAATACTTGTAGTTTTTTTTGATGAAATCTGGATACCATATTCAGCATTTTCTACAGCCACATATTTATATTGAGAAGAAACGCTATTATTCGTTCCACAAACATTGGTGATAGATTTTATGGCAACTGTACTCGATTTAGGAATGTACATTGAAATACCTACTTCTGACTTCCAACTTTTATAAAAATCTGTGTACTTGTATTTTGTATCATCCAACATCGTTATTTCGTAAGGGCCGTTACCATTTAGGATTACATCAATATTTGTTGATTGAGGTTTTTTAAGATTAATAACCACACTAGAATAACTGTTGTTGATATTTGCTGATGGGAATGCAGAGATTCTAATATAGTTTGGACTAAATGTAGTTGCAGGTATGTCATCTGTAAAAACGGAGGCATAAAAAGAAGTGTTATAAAAAGTTGCACTTAGATTGCTTGGAATTACAAAAGAAGCCACATTGTCGCTAATTACTTTTCCAATAACCTCTAAATATGTGTCATTATAACCAAAATAATTATTATTAGTCAATTTAATTTTAACAGCACTTCCAACTGGTAATGAGGCATTTGTTGAAAATTTCACTTCAGCAGTAGCTCCTTCACAATATTTAGCTTCTTTTAAAGAATCTGTTTTGATGGCTTTATTCACCGTTATTGAAACTTTGTTTGTACCTACACCACTGCCACATTCTGAGGTAAAAGATTTAATAAAATATTGTGTTGTTGTTTTGGGAGAAATCGCAAAATTGAATGAAGAAGTATAATCACCAACACTGCCATATCTATAAACTTGACCATCGCTTAGCTCAACAAAGTAACTCCCGTATCCATTAATAGAGACGTTTAAATTCATCACTTCTCCGTACTTCATAGAGGTACTTTCAGTAGTTAATTCAACTTTAGATTCATTATGAACATAAAGTTGACTGAAATAAAAGTCTGATTCAATATTATTATCACTTGCAGTCACCCTTATTCTGTAAGTAGCATTTGGAATATTATCTGTAATCGTAGCAGTCATCAAATCACCCTTTTCTGTAACATCCAAATCATAAAATTTTGTGCTGTAATTAAAGTCTTCTAAACGAACTTTGAATTTATTACTCTCGCTCCATTTTCCTGTTTTCTGTACTTTTAGCGTTACCTTTCCATTTTTACAAACTTGGTTATTTGTGAGTCCAAGAATCTTCAAGGAATTGTCAACGATTTTAATATCTACACTGCCAGTAGCTTTACCAACGCCACAAAGATTACTAGTACTTAAAATTTTATAAGTACCCGACTTACTCGTCGCTACCATAACATTTTGAACCGTGCCATAACTATTATCAATTTGGATATAAGTACTATCACTCATTAAAAATTTAACTGGTGTTGTACCTGTGTTTTTTATACTTATTGAAACAGGTTCATTCGGATAAAGTGTCTTCTTTTGAATATCGACGAGTTCTATATTGGCTGGCACATAAATATTCGAAGAGAAATCACTACTCGTAATGGCAGGCGATGAACTTACTATTCTTAAACTACCATAATAGCTATAGTTGTTTGAAATGTTCGCCACTTCATTAGGCAGCGTAGCGATTAAATAACCTGAAGAATCTTTTGCAACCACATCAACCCAAATGCCTGAATAACCTGACTTTACTTGTACTTTGAATACGTTATCTTGGTTAAATGTACCAGTCGTATTGTAGGCTAGATACACTTTATTGCCCAAACAAATATTTGAGCCAGATGCAGGTGAAACTTGTGAAATCCAGATAGTTTGCCCTTTTAGTGCAAAGGTGAAGAACATCAGGAGTAGCAGTAGTGGTAATTTTCTAAACATAGACGTTTATTTTTTGTGTGATTTGTAATGTGAATAGAATATGAATTGTTGTGGTCAATATTTAAACTGACCACTTTAAGATACTTTAATTATTGTTTTAATACTTTAAAAGTAGCCTGTCTTCCATCTTTTTGAATATGTAAAAAATAGGTTCCAGATGGTACTCTTGATAAATCTATTTGTTTTTGTTCGCCTTTTAATATTTGTTCTTGAACGACTTTTCCCACAAAATTAATTAATTGAACATCCAATTCTTTACCATCACTTTCGATATTTAATACGTCAGAAGTTGGATTAGGGAAAATATTGATCCCCATTTTACCCAATTCGTCTGTTCCAGTAATCAGTTCTATTCTTGCGGTTGACGGACTAAGAATTGTTCCGGAAGGACAAACTTGATTGTTGATGCTATAAATTTTATAAGCATTCGCTGAGCTAGGATCTACAGTAATGGGGAAATCATAGCTTGTTGCCGTGAATTGTTTCAGATTGATTTCATCAGTTCCCATAAAAAAAGTTATAGGAAGTTCTCCTTGAAGTTTCACAGTAAGCGTAACAGGTTTTATTTCATTGATATAATATGTACTTGTATCAAAACGAGCAGTAATTCCATCATAAATACTAATTGGGCTAGTATTTGTTGTACTAGTAGCATCATTATCACTTGCCAATACCCTCATTAAAAAACCATCTCCAAGCAATGCATCAATAGGTATTTTTACTTTGAGTGGGCTTTGGGTTCCTTCGGTAGCAAGATTTTTAAAGTTTTGCCCAGTTTTATCGGATAATTGAACGGTGAAAGTATTGCTAGTAGAGAAGGTTCCTCTAGTCGTAAAAAAGATTGAAGGTTCAGAGCCTCTACAAATATTTTGAAAAGCCCCTTGATAAATTACTTGTTTTTCGGAAGGTGCATTTACCTTTATTATTGCTGTTCCTGATGAATTTCCCTCTCCACAAATATTTGAAATTGACTTTATTGTAAAAGTTTCTGTCGCATTCACAAAAACTGATATTCTAGCCAAGCCGTCATTACTAAATCCTCCAATTGTACCTTTTACGCCATTACTCAATTGATAATTCAGTAATTCAGTATTACTCGATGGTGAACTCGTAGCACTATTATTTTTAAGAACAAGCTGTACAAACGTTCCAGCATTAACAATTGCTCCACCCGATATGCTTACATCAGCCTTATCAGTGATAACGATATTGGATATTTCCTTTACGATAGCAGGATTAGTACTCTCAAAAAGAAGTTTATAATTTCCTCTTTTGAGAGTATTTCCAAATGGTATCCTAAAATTACCATTACTTGTTGACTTCAATAATTCTATTTTCTCGTTATTCCCATCAAGAACATATACCCTGAAAACATTATCTGCTTCAAATGTCCCTTTAGAAGCAAATGCTGCATTAAGTGTTGTTCCTAAACAATAACGATTATCAGTATTTCCTGCAATCACCATGTTTAAAACAGGTTTTACCGTAACTTTTACAGTACCTGAAGTTTGGCCTGCACCACATTTATTTTCAGCGTAAACTAATTTATACTCTTTACTTTCCATTGGGTATAAGTAATAGCTGAAACCATTGTCACGCTGGCTTTGAACAATCTTATTGTACTTATTATCTTGGATAACATAAGAAAAAATACCATTGGCTGGGTTTTCATCATTTACTTTGAGTATGATAGATTCTCCAGCATTGATAGTCATAATATTTACCTCCCCTTCATTTAGTTGAAGTGTCGCTTTAGGAGTATCCGCAATTGAAATGACAAACTCATTCGATTGAACTTTATTGTCATTACTAATAATACGAACTTTGTACTTCCCTGCTGTTAAATTACTTGGTAATAATGCTGTAGCTGGGCTAGCTTTTATATTGGAATTCAATGTTGTAAAAGAGAGTTGGTTCTCTTTAGCAATTTGTATAGAAAGATTTTGTTTAACATCAGTTTTTGCAAAGATTTCAAAAGGAATTGAAATCAAGGTATTTGTACAATAACTATTTACCGTTACTTGTGGCGTAGGAATATTAAGGCGAAAAGGCTGAACCGTAATAGTTATATCTTTTGATAACACTGTTCCTGCTCCACATTGGTTAATGATAGAAGAAATACCAAAAGGATTAGAATTGGTTAGTATTTTTTTGAAAGTAAGCCTTGTATATCGATCTTGAATATCAAATATCGTTTTACTTCCATCTGTAAAGACTATTTCGTTTTGTCCGTAAGCATCCTCAAGTGTCGCTTCGAATCCAACTAATTCTCCTTCTAATACTTGTTCATAAGGGGATGCTAAAGAAATCTTGGCTTTCGCTTTAACAAAAAATTGGATAGAATTACTTGTAACATTGGAGTTATTTGATTTCACACTAATTGTGTAAACCCCACTGGCCAAACTTGATGGAATTACTATCTTGGACATTCCACGCTTCACTGAACCTAAATCGCTTACTTCTTCCTTATTTTGGTTGAATAATCTAACCGTAAATAATTGTTCACTACTGAAATCGTTGGAAGTTGACAAATTAATTGTGTGTGTTTCGCCAACACAAACTACTCCATTTACAGCAAAGGTGGATTGTAACCTAACTGATTTATTCGGATTTTTGATGCTGACATTAAAACTTCCAACATGAGTAGAGTATGTACCACACACATTCGTAACTGAATTAACCTTAAATGTTTTTGATTTATCTACATAAACAGGAACTTCAACAAAAGAGCTTAAAAACTGTGTTGGTGTGCCTAAAAAATTATTGGCTTCATATATTGTACTATCTGATAAAACCATTTTGAAAGGAACACCTCCAAAAACATTGATGGGTAGATTTATTGTTTGGGGAGTATCCAGCGTAATCTCATTGGTGGCAGGATAAATCTCTGTTTGTGCCGGTAGAATAACATTGATAAAATTAGGACTTTGTGAAGTATTAGGTAAATTATCTGTATAAACAGTAGCGAATACTTTGTTCTTGAAAAGTGTTCCAAAAATGTTTGGAGCGATGATGAATGAAGCTGTTTTGTCTTTTATAACCGTTCCGATTACTTCAACAAATTTACCCGTATATATATCCGCTCCGTCTCCAAATTCATAAACATTGTATAGTTTAATCTTTACTTTACTGCCAACGGGTAGATCTGCATTTGTCAAAAACTTTACTTCACAGGTTGCACCCGTACAAAATTGTCCTGATTTTAAAGAATCCGTTCTGATACCATCTAATACAGTAATTTTCACTTTGGTTTTACCTGAACCATTTCCGCAAGTAGAGCTAAAAGATTGAACATAATACTCTGATGTTTTTTGAGGAAACAATTCAATATAGGATGGGTTTTCTTCATTAAAAGCAAAATTCTCAATAATAGTCCCATTATTGAGCTGTACTTTATATTTCCCAAAACCTTTGAACATGAGTAAAAGGTTGGTTCTTTCTGCAAAGTTTACTGTTGAGGAAACGGCTGTAACTTCCGCAGAAGGTTCTTCATGAACATTAATTGTGTAGTTAAAACTATTTGATATTACTCCAAGTTTTTTAGCTATTACTTGCAATCTATATGCTCCTAAAAGAAGTTCAGAATTAACTTTTGTAGAAAAAACACCATTATTTTCTGTTGCTTCAAAGTCAAAAGCTCTATTACTACCATTGATTAGTCGAATATAAAATTTCTCATCAGATGCCCATTTCCCTGTTTTGGTAGCATATACTTCCAAATTTCCATTTCTACAAACATCAATTGCAGGCACTCCTGTAATCGTTATTTTATTTTCTAGCACTGTAAAATCAACACTCCCCGTTGTTTTACCAACACCGCACATATTACTGACGTTTAGAAAACGATAATTGCCTGCTTTAGAAGGATTAATCCCCAAAGCATTGTCTGAACTTCCAGTACTATAATCGTAATAGCTAATAGTGGTGCTGTCGCTTGAGAAAATTGTAATTGGTCTAGAACCTTTTGCGATTAAACTGAGTGAGACCTCTTCAAATGGATAAATGATATTTTTGGAAACACCAGTTATTGCTAAAGATGGCAATGTGTTTAATGTTAAACTATAGTTACTACTACTTGCCGCCGGCGCCGTAGAAACAATCCTTAGTGATACGCTCGGATTTAGTTCTGGGTAGATGACACTTAATTCAGTAGGTAAAGTAGCCAATAAATATCCTGAAGAATCAACGGCGCTTACTTCAGTCCAAGAACCATCGCTTCTGCCGACCTGTACTTTAAAATTATTCCCTAGACTAAAATTTAAAGTTGAACGATATTGGATTGTAGCTTGCTGCCCGAGACAAACGTTATATGAGTAGGTTTGTCCATTAACCGCTAAAATTTCAAGACTTTGCCCCTGTGAAACAAAAGTGAAGAACATCAGGAGTAGTGATAATTGTAGTTTTTGTAACATAGAACGATTTTATATAATAGAGTTTTAGTAAATAAAAACAAAAATATTTCAATTATTGCTAATATCCCAACTTATTAACAATACTTTATCTAACGGTAATGATTACTTATAAGTGGTTTACCGTTTAATAAAAATTGATGCCTTTTAAAACATGTTTTTATGCTTTCTCTCTATCTTTGATTCTTCCGTTTAAGTCCAATATTTCTCTTAATAATTTCTAAATCATCATTTACTATGTCTAAATTAATTGTTGTTTTTGTGCATGGCTGGAGTGTCACAAATCTTGATACTTATGGCGAGTTACCGATTCGTTTATACAATGAAGCCAAAGCCAATGGCTTTGATATTCAGGTAGAAGAAATCTTTTTGGGTCAGTACATTAGTTTTCATGATGAAGTTCGGCTCAAAGATATTTCTAGGGCTTTTCAAACGGCAGTTTCTGAAAAACTGAATGCGAAAATTACTGCTGGTGAAAGGTTTGTTTGTATTACACATTCTACAGGCGGTCCTGTGATACGTGATTGGTGGGAAAGATTTTTTACAAAAGAGAAAAAGCCCTGTCCGATGAGTCACTTAATTATGCTTGCTCCCGCCAACTTTGGCTCGGCACTTGCCCAATTAGGAAAAGGAAGAGTTGGTCGATTGAAAGCTTGGTTCAGTGGCGTTGAACCCGGACAAGGAGTATTAGATTGGCTAGAATTAGGAAGTTCGGGGGCTTGGGATTTGAATAAAAACTGGATTTACTCTGACGAAAATGATATTAAACCTGAAAACGTTTTCCCATTTGTACTTATCGGTCAGTCGATTGACCGTAAACTTTATGATAATCTTAATGCTTATACTGGAGAATTAGGTTCTGATGGTGTTGTTCGTGTTGCGGCAGCTAATTTACAGAGCAGTTTTGTGAAATTAAAACAGCCTTATCCAACCGACGAAAGACCGATTAAAACTGGTGATTTTGAAATCATAGATTATAAGCAATCCCCAAAAACACCATTGAGAATCATCAAAGGAAAATCACATTCTGGTGATGAAATGGGTATTATGAATAGTGTTCAAGAAAATGATCAAACTGAAAGTCAGGAGACTTTGAAAGCTATTTTGGATTGTATCAAAGTAAAAACAAAAACAGATTATGATAAACTCTACAGACAATTTGAAAAGGAAACCAAAGAGGTTTTGAAAGAAGAACAATTAGAAACAGTTTCAAGCTTTTTTACTTCAAAACGTTACTTTATTCACGACCAATATTCTATGGTAATTTTTAGAGTAATTGATACTGAAGGTAATTCCGTAAAAGATTTTGATTTAATTATTTCAGCAGGAGATGCCAACGATCCGAATCATTTACCTGAAGGTTTTTTCCAAGACCGCCAAAAAAATAAAAACAATCCTGAAAATATTACTTATTACCTCAATTACGATATTTTAAAGGGAATAGCGGCAATAAAAGATGGTAAAAAAGATGTTCGTCCTAAACAAAAAGGGATTGATAAATTAGGCTTCCCTTTAATCTTGTAAATATTTAATAATCAACACATTGCCAATAAAATAACCCCGAAGAAGTGTCAATACTGGCAATTTTCGGGGTTTTTCTGTATTTTGTTACTGCTAAGAAA
>NZ_JAYGIL010000015.1:0-148089 GCF_034931025.1 Arcicella gelida
AGTCAAATAAAATTGTATTTTTTTAATAAATCACCGTAAGTGAAATGAAAAATCCACCCAGAATATGAGTGGATTTTATTCTAAATCAATATCGAAAAACAATTTTCAAGGGAAGCCTATTCTGTTCAATGTTCTGAAATTAAGTCAAAGATGATTTCTATGACCTTAAAAATGAGAAGTTTTGTTCGACTTAAAAAAGAAATTACGATAAGTATTGAAGTTGAAAATACAGGATAAATAAACTTATTAATTTAATAAACGCTGTTAATTTAAATTTTCAGAAAAATTCCCATCGTTTCTTCCACTTCTAAAATTCAAAATTCAACTTTAGTGTAAGAGTAAGTCAATAGCTCGTATATAGTTAGTTACAGTGTTAACTTGCGTAAAATTTCATACTTCATCACACCAAATAAATCTATAAAATACTCATTTTACAATTTCTATTTACGGGGAACAGTACCATGTTGTTTGCAGAAGCAACTAAGCAACTGTAAAAATATAATTGCATTTTACAAAACGTTAAAATTATGACTAAGCGAAAAATCTCTTTGTTTGCTGTATTAATCTTACTTTTTTTGGTATGTATGGTAATGTCTGCCTCCGTTCTCATTTGGGGATACGTAGAGTTTGCCTCATTGCTTTTATCCGATAATTTTTAAAAGATTGCTATCCATACCAATTGTTAATCTTTTAACTAATTCTCGCCCAGTTGCTGGCATTGGCTCTTTGGTTTTCTACTTGCTCTTTTATCATAGCATTTTTGGGCAATTCTAAATCGTTGTCTTCTTCCAAAATAGCAGTTGCAGATTCTCTGGCTACTCTCAGTATTTCCCCATCTTTAGCCAAGTCGGCAATGAGCAAATCTATCACACCACTTTGTTGCGTTCCCGATAAATCGCCAGGTCCACGTAATTGTAAGTCAACATCAGCAATTTCAAAACCATCTGTTGTTCGTACCATGGTTTCTAAACGAATACGAGTATCTTTTGACAATTTTACGTCCGTCATCAAAATACAATAACTTTGCTCTGCACCACGACCAACTCGTCCACGTAATTGGTGCAATTGTGCCAAGCCAAAACGTTCGGCACTTTCTATCACCATAATTGAAGCATTCGGTACATTTACGCCAACTTCAATCACAGTAGTTGCTACCATAATTTGCGTTTCTTTTTTGATGAAACGTTGCATTTCAAAATCCTTATCAGCAGGTTTCATTTTTCCATGAACGATACTTACATGATATTCTGGAAATGCACGAACGATACTTTCATAGCCATCCGTCAGGAATTTATAATCTAATTTTTCAGATTCTTCAATCAGTGGATAAACTACATATACTTGTCGCCCTTTTTTGATTTCATCTCGCATGAAACCAAAAACATTCAAACGATGCGAGTCGTAGCGATGGACAGTTTTAATCGGTTTTCGTCCTTTAGGTAGTTCATCAATGATTGAAACATCTAAATCTCCATAAAGTGTCATCGCCAAAGTTCTTGGAATTGGCGTAGCTGTCATCACCAAAATATGTGGATGTATCACTGAATTTTTCTCCCAAAGTTTTGCACGTTGTGCTACGCCAAAGCGATGTTGTTCATCAATTACGACAAAACCTAAATTCTGAAATTGTACAATATCTTCCAAAATGGCATGCGTACCAACAAGTATTTTGAGCGAACCATCCAGCAAACCTTCATGAATAATACCACGAGCTTTTTTACGAACAGAACCTGTTAATTTATCAATTTTAATACCAAGACTTTCGGCAAAATCTTTTAAACCTTGATAGTGCTGGTCAGCTAAAATTTCAGTAGGAGCAATGATACAAGCCTGTGTCCCATTACTGATTGCCAAAAGCATACAAATAAATGCGACAATGGTTTTACCAGAACCCACATCTCCTTGCAATAATCGGTTCATTTGTTTGCCCGATTTCATATCTTCAAAAATCTCTTTAATTACTTTCTTTTGAGCATTGGTTAAATCAAAAGGTAAGTGATTTTTGTAGAATTCTGTCACCAAACTTGTACTCTTAAATACTTGTCCGTTGTAATCAATTCTTCGGCTCAACTTTTGTTTGATAAGTCTGAGCTGATTATAAAAAAGTTCTTCAAACTTCAATCTACGTTTTGCTTGATGTAGCCAAGCTTCTGATTGTGGAAGATGAATGTTATAAACAGCATCTTTTTTTTCAACCAAACGGAATTTTAGTCTGAGATTATCAGGAAGCGTTTCTCGGATTTTATCGTAAGCCAAATCCAACAAATTGCGTTGCATAGTCGCAATTACTTTTGAGTCGATATAACGTTTTTTGAGCTTTTCAGTTAAACTATAAACAGGCTGAAAGTAACCACCTTTTTCATTGATAGGATTTGGTAATTCCATTTCTGGATGTTGCATTTGCGGGCGACCTTGAAAAAAAGCAGGTTTTCCATAAATGATATATTCAGTACTAGGTCTTAATTTTTTCTCTAAAAAACTTACTCCTTGAAACCAAGTAAGTTCCATTGAGCCTGTTCCATCCGAAAACTGAGCCGTCAATCTGGCTTTGTGTCCTTCGCCAATTTTTTCTACAAAATGTAGTCTCCCTTTAATTTGGGCAACATCCATACCATCATATAAGTCGGAAATTTTATGAAACTTAGTGCGGTCTTCGTAGCGAAAAGGATAGTATTGAATTAAATCTCCATAGGTGAAAATTTGTAGTTCGGTATTCAATAGTAAAGCTCTTGCAGCACCTACTCCTTTGAGAAATTCTATACGAGTATCGAAAAAATTGTTTTGCATAATTTACACTTAATTGCAACGTTATTAGTAAGTTAGTAGTCTTAAATGTATCCTTACAGATTATCCCTTCAATCGTTCTTCTCTCTATCAAACACATAATTTTTATTACCAAGAAAAAACAATTATGTGAAAATACTGATTTTTAAATCAAAATACTCAAGACCTTCCCCTCATAATTCGCCTAAATATCCTTCATACCTTTTTATTTCTACTTTTTGAATACTCAATATGCTCTGAAATCCAAAAACTATGAAGAAAATTTACAGCATTTTTATACTGTTTACGTGCCTTTTATTGAGCTTTGAACTTAAAGCTAGTCATATTCTTGGAGGGAATTTTAGCCTTGTCAGAGGGAGTACACATGGTGCATTTACTTTAACGATGCACGTGTATTTTGATAAAGTACGTAGAACCCCTAATCAGGAAGATAATGGATTAAAAGTTGGTATTTTTAGGAAAAGAGACAATGTTCTGATGAGAACGCTAGTTTTATTTGCTAATGATTTGAATGGACAACCATTTGTTTACAACAACGCCGCTTGTGCTACTACTCAAGGCTTAGATATTGTCAATATTACTTATACACAAAATTTACAGCTAGACCCAACTCAATATACTGATGCAGAAGGTTATTATATTATACATGATAGATGTTGTAGAAATGTAGCTAATAATATTCGTAACTCAGAAAATACTGGCATGCTGTTTTATTTGGAGTTTCCAGCTTTAAAGAAAAATGGAGCAGATTTTGTTAATTCTTCTCCAGAGTTTTCTTTTCCTAAAGGTGAATATATTTGTAAAGGACAGCCATTTAGTTTTGATAATTCTGCTACAGATGCCGATGGCGACCAATTGCGTTACTCTTTTGTAACACCTTACAGAGGGTTTAGCTCACCAGGAATGAATGGTACTCCTAACCCAATTGGCTCTTCTAATATGCCAACTATTACATGGAATAGTGGATATAGTGCTACAACTGCCATTCCAGCGGAAAGCCCAGGCATGAAGATTGATAATCAAGGAATAATTACGCTCACGGCTACCGAACTTGGGCTTTTTGTCTATTCTGTTTTGGTTGAAGAAATACGAAACGGCGTAGTGATTGGTCAGACCCGAAGGGATTTTCAATTGAAAGTAATAGACTGTTTTGATGCTCCAGCAAAACCTGCTGTTTTTAGAGATTTAGCTCCTGTGAAAATTCATGCAACCACGATTGATTTCTGTCATTATGGTTTTGTAGAACTCGCTACTGAAATTAATGTAAGATATACCTATCAATGGCAAAAAGACAATGTTAATCTAGCCAACGAAAATCGCTATAAAATTAGAGTGGATGAGCCTGGGAAATATACTGTGATTATTGGCTACAATACAGGTTGTAGCGAAACATCAACTTCTGATGAAACCATCGTAAAAAAAGTAACAGGGGAACAATATGCTATTAGTCCTGATGAAAAAAAGGTTTGTCTTGATGAGATTCCAGTTAAACTAACGATTCAAAAACAAGATGGAAGTACTTTTGCGACAAGTGCGTATAGTTATTCTTGGACTCGTAATAGTTTTGATGTTCCAAACAGTGATAGTCACGAAATGGAAGTTAGTATTTCTGGAGAATATCGGGCAAGAATGACTCAAATTGGAGGTATTTGCGAATATGAACCAATTACTAAAGTAACAGTTTATGCTTTACCTGATGCTTTGTTTACAAACCGAATTGATAAAAAGGTAATCTGCGATGGAGAAAGTATTCCATTAATTGCTAATCAAGGCTACAATTTAAAGTATGATTGGTATAAAGATGATGTTTCCATTCAAAATTCAGCCGATAATAAATTTGATGTGAAAACTTCAGGTATTTACAAAGTACAGGTTACGGATGAAAACAATTGTAAAAAAATGTCGGATACTTTAAAACTGACAGTCAATCCATTAACGACCATCAAATTTGATACAATTTCCCCCTTTTGTGGTACGGCAAATCTGAAACTTGATTTACTAAATTATGTTACCCCTTATGATGCAACGATGGCAAAATTCATAGGTAGAGGAGTAAATGGCACTACTTTTTCTCCTTTGATTTATGGTGCTTCGCCCATTACTTATCAATATACCAATGGTTTTGGTTGTGTTTCTAAAATCACTAGAATCACTTTTGTGGATTTGCCCCCCAAAGTATTATTGGGCAACGATGTAGTGATTTTCAGAGGAGATACTATTACGCTAAAAAGCCAAGCAAGCGGAGGTTTTGATAATAATCTAACTTACGAATGGTCGCCAGCCAATAGTTTAAATAATGCTAATATTCCAACGCCAATAGCTTCGCCAATTGCAGATACTGAATATACATTAAAAGTAACCTCATCCCTAAGTAATTGTACCAATACTGATGATATTTTGGTGAAAGTAAAAGCAAAAATTATTGTTCCTTCAGGTTTTACTCCTAACGAAGACAATGTGAATGATGTTTGGGTGTTGGAAGGAATCGAAGAATATCCCAATGCTGAAGTGAAAATTTATAACCGTTGGGGAAGTGAAATTTTTAGCACAATAAATTATTCGTCCAATCCTTTTAATGGGCGAAAAGACAGTGAAAATTTGCCAGCAGCTACTTATTATTACGTCATCAAAGCAGATGATGACATTCGTCCAATTACAGGATATTTAACCATTGTTCGATAATTTTTGAGAATAAACCAATAAAATGCAGGATTGAGATTAAATTTGCAGTTCGGGATAAGTTATTTTATCCTCAAAATCTAAATCATTATGCAAGGATTACTCGATCAACAGTTCAATGAAGGCGGTGTTGTAATTACCAAAGTAGATGACCTCATCAATTGGGCAAGGCTTAGCTCGCTTTGGCCTATGGGTTTTGGTTTGGCTTGTTGTGCTATTGAAATGATGCAAACGATGGCTTCTGGCTATGATTTAGACCGTTTTGGGGTTTTTCCGAGACCTTCGCCACGCCAGTCAGATGTGATGATTGTAGCAGGAACAGTTACTTTCAAAATGGCTGATAGAATTCGTCGCCTTTATGAACAAATGCCCGAACCTCGTTATGTAATTTCGATGGGAAGTTGTTCAAATTGTGGAGGTCCTTACTGGGAACATGGTTATCACGTTGTAAAAGGTGTTGACAGAATTATTCCAGTAGATGTATATGTGCCAGGTTGTCCACCTCGTCCAGAAGCTTTAATTGGTGGTTTTTTACAGTTGCAAGAAAAAATCAGAAATGAAAGCTTGGTTGCTCCTAAAGCATTATTAGAAATGGAAGCAGAAGAGGCAAGAAACCAAAAACCAGCCTTTGCTGTGAAAGCATAAACAAGATGAACATAGAGAACTTTAAAAATATTCTGATAGAAAAATTCGGAGAAGCGATCATACTTCAATCCGATTACCAAAGTATTACAGTACCCACGGCAAATATTGCAGAGGTGTGCAATTTGATGCTTGAACATGAAGAATGTTATTTCGATATGCTTTCTTGTTTGACGGCTTTAGATAATGGTGTGGATAAAGGTACGATGGAAGTAATTTATAATTTGTACTCCATTCCCTACGAACATAAATTGATGCTGAAAGTGATTTTTCCAAGAAATGAAAAAGGCGAAGCTTTACCAGAAGTACCAACAGTAAGCCATATTTGGAAAACGGCTGATTGGCACGAAAGAGAAGCTTTTGATTTAGTAGGAATTAATTTTATAGGTCATCCAGATTTACGAAGAATTCTTTTGCCAGAAGATTGGGACGGGCATCCGCTCAGAAAAGATTACCAAGCACAAGAATATTATCACGGCATTCAAGTAAAGTATTGATTTCAATTTAAAACCAAATGAAAATTAGCGTAGTTCTGATTACTTTTAATTCTGAAAAAACACTGGCTAAAGTATTGGAAGCCGTTACTTGGGCAGATGAAATTGTGCTGGTGGATTCTGGAAGTAGTGATAAAACGCTAAAAATTGCTGAAGTTTTTAAGGCAAAAGTAATATACCGAAAGTTTGATAATTATGGTAGTCAAAAGAATTTTGCTACACTTCAAGCATCAAACGATTGGATTCTTTCTTTAGACGATGATGAAATTTTAAGTACTGAATTACAAACAGAAATTCAGAATTTATCCCTTGAAAATACTGAATTTCAAGCGTATAAAATCCCTCGCTCTCTGATTTTTCTTGGTAAATTATTGCGTTTTAGTGGCGAATACAAAAGACTTACGCTACGACTTTTCAACAGAAATTTCGGCAATTGGAATACTGAACACGTTCACGAAAGTGTGGAAATAAAAGGGAAAATTGGTGTGTTAGCGAATCATATTTTACACGATAGTTATCGTGATTTGACGGATTACTTCAATAAATTCAATAAATATACTTCGCTCGGAGCAAAAACGTTGGCGGAACGTGGAAAGAAAGCTTCCGTTTCAACCATCGTTTTGCGTTTCCCGATTACTTTCCTAAAAGTTTACTTCCTAAAAGCCGCCTGTTTAGATGGCTACGCTGGTTTTATGTGGGCATTGCTTTCGGCGATGAACCCCGTCATTAAATATGCGAAACTGAAGGAATCAGAAAGTCTTTAGTCGTTTTAAATTCAAAACCTTCTTTTTGTAAAAAAGCCATCAATTTATCGAATCGCTCCAACATTTTTTTGCCGTTATTTCTGTGCAAATAAAATGGATACTTAGCTCCGTTGGGCAAATCTGTATAATCGGTAAACTCCCAAGGATGAAAGTATAAATGCAAATAACCATCAGCTTCCACTACTTTTTTGCATAAGTAAAAGAAGTAAGACAATGGAAAATTATGAAAAGCAATCCAAAACAAAGGTACACGCCAAGCAGGCGAAACCGAAGCTGGAAAATGAATTAAATCATTTTCAGTAAAAAAGGTACGAGAAATATGTCGGTAATCGTATCGTCCCGGCAAATAAGTCGGATTGATAGAAGCATTATACAAATAACCCGCTTCCAACAAATCAGCATCCGAAACGGGTGCCATTCTTGGCATTCTAAAACCTACAACTTCTTTTTGCGTAATGTTTTCTAAAATAGCTTTAGAAGTACTCAAATCCTCTTTTTTATGACTTGAATGATAATGATTATGCGAAGCAATTTCATGCTTTTTGCTTAAATCTTTGATTTGTTCGGTTTTTGCCAAAGCGTAAACGCCCGTGCAATAAAACGTTGCGGAGGCATTGTACTTGTCCAAAACAGAGGTAATGGTTTGTAAACCTTGATTAGAAGTAGCGATTTGTTCATCCATCGCAGGTTTTCCACCATATTCAAAAGGCATATCAAACTCTTCTACATCAAAACTCAACAAGGCTATTTTCATGAATATTTTGTTCTTGTATAATGTACAAAGGTCTTTCTTTATTTTGGATTAAAATTTTACCAATATAAATTCCTAAAACACCGAGTACAATTAAATTTAATCCTCCAAAAAAGGCAATCGTCATTAAGATTGAAGCCCAACCGTCAACAGCCTGCCCGATTGCAAAACTATAAAGTACATAAGGCAAATACAAAAATGACATCAATGCAAAAAAGAAACCAATATAAATTGCAGTATAAAGTGGTTTGATACTGAACGAAGTAATGCCCGCCAAAGCCAACCGCATCATTTTAGCGAAAGTATATTTACTTTCTCCAGCAAAACGCTTGTTAGCTTTGTATTTTATGGTGGCTTGGTCGTAGCCAATCCATTGAATCATTCCTCTTAAAAAAACATCTTGTTCTTTGGTGTTTTTTAAGGTTTCTGTTACTTGTCGGTCGATTAAACGGAAATCAGCCTGACCAGGTTCTAACTTTAAATCGCTTACTTTATTCAATACTTGATAAAAACCTTTGCTTGACTGTTTTTTGAACCATGATAAATCTTGGTCTTCTTCACGAAGTGTATTGACCATGTTCACTTTTTTCTTCAACCAAAGGTCAATCAATTCGGGAATCATCTCAGGCGGATGTTGCAAATCGCTATCCATCATAATAATGGCGTCGGCATTGATGGTATCAATGCCAGCTTTTAAAGCAATTTGTTGTCCGAAATTCCTAGAAAAGGAAAGATATTTAACGGATTCATCTTTCTTCGCTAATGTTCTAATTACCGAAAGCGTATCATCTTTACTGCCATCGTTTACAAAACAAAACTCAAAGGAATAAGGAAGTTTATCAATTACTTTTTTTACGGCATGATAAAAAACTAAAAGGTTTTCACCTTCATTGTACGCTGCCGAGAGGATACAAATGTTTAGTCTTGATTGATCCATAATGTTTTAATTTCTGAGGTTTCATCGAATAAGAGTTGGTAAACACAAGCAAACCAAACCAAACAACATGGAAAGGCTTTGATTGAATACAAAATGATTTTCATTCGTAACCAATCTGGAAAAACATCGGTTGCCGTAAGGGAAGTCACGAGCGTAACATTAATCAGTAAAATCCAAACCCATTTTTGTATCGGAAAATCCTGAGTGATAAACCAAATTGCCACACCCGTTACTGCAATAATAAATGTTGGAGATTCGGATGAAGAAGAAAAAATAACTACAAAAATGGACAGGGAGGCAAGGAATCTTAATTGAAAGAGTAAGTTTTTATATTGTTTAAATCTTAATAAAGGAAGTATTTGTAAAATAAAGCCTGGAATGATAAAAAATAGATTAGATAGCTGTGGGAAACCGCCTACTCGTCTCACCAAACCCATTAGCGAAACATCTTGCATACTTGTTCCCATACCATTTGCTACTCCTTGATTTTGGATGTTTTTATGCACCAAGCTGTTGAACCAATCGAAGTAAGATTGCACAACAAACGACGGGGAACTAATTGCCATCGGTAACACAAACAGTACTATTGCCCATAAAAAACAATAAGCAATGTATTTGATTTTACTTTCTGAAAATACCCAGAATGCTAAACCAACAATTCCGTACAGTTTCACAAAAGCACCAAGCATTACGAACAATGTAGCCCAAATTACTTGGTCTTTTTTAACAAAATGCCAAGAGAAAATAATAAAAGCTACTACTGTAGCATTAACCTGAGCACTGTGTGCTGCGGTATTTAAATCTACCAAGCAAATAGCCAGTAAAATCCATTGGTAAGCAGGTTTTATAGGTAAAAGCGTAAGTGCTTTATAGAGTGCAAATGCTTGTAAACAATTCCAGAGAGGTATGCCAAAACCTTTAGGAATAAAAGTAAATGGCATAATAATAAGACTAAACAAAGGACCGTAATGATTGCTGTCAAAATATTCCTGTGGATAAAAATCATACAAATTGATACCCGCCACCAAGTGGTGGTAAACACCTATAAAAATATTATAATTATTAACTTCACCTAGTCGCCACTTTAGAAAGCCTGCAAGTAGGGGCGTGAAAAACCATAAAAATGGAAAGAGCTTTCGCTTATCTTTAAATAGAGAAAATGTCATTTTAATCGGTATATATTTATATTAGCAATTAGTACTTTATCATAAAAATCTTCCTTAATCGACCTGACTTTTGGGTATTCTTCCAATATTTTAGCCAGAAAAATTATAACAAAGTGCTATAATGGACGCTAATTCGGTCGAGAAGGTTGGATTTGAAACAATAAAAAGAGTGAAAGAAATGCTGAATAGCATTACAAGGAAAGGTTTGGTTCGAGAAAACCTTTTGCCAGAAAGAATAGAAAGTAAATTCTACCTCATAAAACCTCAACCCGAAAACAGGTAAAGGTCTTAATGGTTGTAAAGACATTTTCATAAAAGCAATTAGTATATTAAAGAGATTTCAAAGCCTTAGTGAGAGCTTATATACAAAACTAGTATTAATCTTTTACAATTTAGTGATTTTTTAGCGAATCCTTAAAGTACTATTTTACAGATATAATGTTCTAGGAAAATAGTCAACACATTTTTACTAAATTTGTATGAGTTATTTTTAATTAACGTTCAAAATCTGAAACAATTTTCATTGAAAACTTACTTTCGTATTCTTCAATATGCTGAGTCTTTAAGAGCCTTTGCATTTCCATATTTTATACTTTCATTGCTCGCAAGCTTATTTGGTATTCTTAATTTTACTTTACTAATTCCTTTACTTGATGTTCTTTTTGATAAAGTGCAAGCTGCTGATTTACAGAAATTTAGTATAAAACCTGAGTTTTCTCTTGAATCAGATTACTTTAAAGAAATCTTCAATTATTACTTCTATCAAATCATTGGTTTGTATGGTAGAATGGGTGCGTTGAAATTTGCCTGTGTTGCCATTGTAGTATCGGTAGTTTGTTCTAATATTTTTAGGTATTTCTCTCAAAGAATTCTTAAAACAGTAGAAGCACAAACCATTGCTTCATTACGTCAAGCCATTTTTGAAAAGACACTTAACCTACATTTTGGTTTCTTCAATAATGAAAGAAAAGGGAACCTGATGGCACATCTCACTACCGACGTTCAAGAAGTAGAAAACTCTGTCGGTAGAGCTTTTACAGCAAGTTTTAAAGAAGTATTTACTTTGGTAATGTACTTTGTTTTTTTGTTCAATATGTCGGTGAAGCTGACGCTTTTCTCATTATTAATTTTACCAATCTCTGGTGGAGTAATTGCCACGATAAGTCGTCGTTTACGTCGTGCCGCTCGTGAAGTACAGGAACGCCAAAGTGCCATGATTGGCACGCTTGATGAAGTATTCGGCGGAATGAGAATTGTAAAGGGTTTCAATGCTGAAAAAGTAGTAGCTGAAAAATTCAAGGAGCAAAATTATGGTTACAAATCAGCGGTATTACGCATGGTCTATCGTCAAGAAATGACTTCTCCAGTTTCAGAAGCTTTGGGAGTAACCGTTATTGCTGGAATTTTATTGTATGGCGGTTCTTTGGTGATTAATAACGACGAAAGTTTGAGTGCTTCTACTTTTATTTCATTCATTATTCTGTTTTCGCAAGTAATGCGACCAGCCAAAGTAATTGCGGATGCTTTTAGTGGTGTACAAAGAGGCATTGCTTCGGCAGAAAGAATCTTGAAATTGATTGATACAGTTCCTGCCATTCAAGATGCGAAAGATGCTGTTGCCATTCCAGAATTTAAGGAAGAAATAGAATTCAAAAATGTAAGTTTTGAATACCAAGAAGGTAGAAAAGTACTAGATAATATTTCTTTCAAAATCCAAAAAGGAAAAACCATTGCTTTGGTGGGAACTTCGGGCGGAGGAAAATCAACCCTAGCCGACCTTGTACCAAGATTTTATGACCCGACGGAGGGACAAATTTTAATGGACGGTATCGACCTAAAACAAATCCAACAGGCTTCATTGAGCAAGCAAATCGGTATCGTTACCCAAGAATCTATTTTGTTTAATGATACCGTTGCGAACAATATTACTTTCGGTTCAGTAGCGACGGATGCCCAAATTGAAGAAGCTGCGAAGATTGCCAATGCACATCAATATATTTCACAATTGGCTGATGGCTACCAAACTTTTATTGGCGACCGAGGAGGACGTTTGTCGGGCGGACAACGCCAGCGTTTGAGTATCGCAAGAGCAGTTTTGAAAAATCCTCCGATTTTAATTTTGGACGAAGCTACCTCTGCTTTAGATACTGAATCAGAAAAGTTAGTGCAAGAAGCCCTGACGCACTTGATGAAAAATCGTACAACTTTGGTAATTGCCCATAGACTGAGTACAATTCAACATGCAGATGAAATTTTGGTCATCAATCATGGTAAAATTGTAGAAAGAGGAACGCATAACGAGCTTTTGGCAAATGAAAATGGTTTTTATAAAAAGTTGAATAGCATGCAGGAAATATAAAGCGACTAAGAGGAAGATTCAATAGCCTCAGCGGAAAATTATTTCTGGATTGTGTAAGATTCAATAGCTTCAGCGGAAAAATATTTCTGGATTGTGTAAGATTCAATAGCCTCAGCGGAAAATTATTTCTGGATTGTGTAAGATTCAATAGTCTCAGAGGAAAATTATTTTTGAATTGTGTAAGATTAAATAGTCTCAGCGGAAAAATATTTCTGGATTGTGTAAAATTCAAAGTAAAAGACAAGACAGTAGCACGAGTTTCCAACTCGTAAAACAAGAAAAATCATGGAAAAACACGCTCAAGAAAGTTGTCCAAGATGCCAGAAACTGTTTACCTGCAAAGTAAACAACATTCTACAATGCGACTGCATGAAAGTAAATCTCACAAAAAAGCAAATAGAATACATCGCCGACGTCAGTCAATGGGAATTTGACGGAGCTTGTTTGTGCAATAATTGTTTAGAAGAACTGAAAGCGATTTCAGATTTGTGATTTCGGAAGTTGGATTTTTAAATAGATACTATACTCCAACCTTCCGCCTAAAATCTTACTTCTTTCGTTTTAATCTTCTGTCTTGATTCTTTCATCTTAAATCTTCTGTCTTACTTCTTGTCTCTTACTTCTCAACATTCTTTACACAAATTTTATCCATATCAGGGCAAGCCTATGATTGGAAATGAATAGTTTTGCTGAAAATATCCAAACAATCAGCAAATGAAAAAAACTTTCTATTCTCTGCTATTAATACTTTTGATAAGTACTTCTATGAGCAGTTTTTCTCAGCAAAAAATCAATATAATGACCTTCAATATCCGTCTGGAAACAGTACAAGATGGTGAAAACCAATGGTCAAAACGCAAAGAAAACCTTGCCAGTATGCTTGAATTTTACGAAGCAGATATTTGTGGAATGCAAGAAGTATTAGTCGGACAAATCAGAAACCTAAGTACTTTATTACCAAGCTATGCTTATGTAGGCGTTGGGCGTGATGATGGTAAAGAAGCAGGCGAATTTTCTCCTATTTTTTACAGAAAAGACAAATTTACAGTCTTAGAAAGCAATACATTTTGGTTAAGTCAAACGCCAGAAACACCCAGTAAAAGTTGGGATGCAGCTTTGAATCGTGTGGTGACTTATGCCAAATTCAAAGACAATAAAACAAAAAAAGTATTCTATGTTTTCAACACACACTTCGACCATATCGGACAAGTAGCTCGCCGTGAAAGTGCAAAAATGTTAGTCGCAAAAATCAAGGCAATCGACCCGAAAATACCAGTGATTTTGACAGGAGATTTCAATAGTACGCCACAAGAAGAGCCAACTATCATTATTAACGAAGGTTTGATAGATGCACAGAAAGTAACCAAACAGCCGCATTTCGGACCAATCAGTACATTTAATGGTTTTCAGGCAAAAGAAATTGAAGGAAAATTGATTGACTATATTTTCCTGAACACTGATAAAATTAAAGTATTAAAACACGGAACATTAAGCAATACTTGGGGCGGTCGTTTTGCTTCAGATCATCATGCAGTGTTTGCGGAATTAATGTTTTAGTTTTTGTTGGCTTTCGGTCTTCGGAAGTCGGATTTCAGATTTTAAAATGATTAATTTTAGATAAGTAAAAAATCTGAAATCCGACATCCGAAAGCCGAAGACCGAAATCCGACAGCTAACCGCTATATCATCGCTTTCACCATTCTATCTTTCCCAAAGAAATCCTTGATTACTTCTACACTTTTAAAACCTTCTTTCCAGAACAAATCAGCCGTTTCAATCCCAAAAGCTTGATTAATTTCTACGATACAAAAACCATTTTCAGTCAAATGTTTTTTAGCAAATTTGGCAATAGCTTTATAAAAAATTAGCGGATTATCGTCTTCCACAAACAGTGCTAAATGCGGTTCAAAATCCAGTACATGATGTTCCATTTCCTGTTTTTCAAAGTTTGTAACATAAGGTGGATTTGAAAGAATAATATCAAAAACAGGTAAAGAATCGTGGATTGATTCATCCAAGAAATCAACCTTTTCAAAGTTTATTGTTACTTCATTCAATACAGCATTTTGCTTTGCCATTTTCAAAGCTTCCTCCGAAATATCAAAAGCCGTAACAACGGAATGTTGAATATTAGCAGCCGTCGAAATCGCAATACAGCCTGTTCCTGTACCAATATCTAATATTTTGGGAGACGAAGAAATGAGTTGCTTTTTAACTAAATCTTGAAAAGTATGAATCGTTAATTCAACCAGTTCTTCTGTTTCTGGTCGTGGAATTAAAGTAGCAGGACTTACTTTAAAAACTCTACCATAAAATTCTGTTTCGCCAATAATGTATTGAACAGGTTCATGTTGTTTGATTCTATGAATAATTGCTTGATAATCGAAAGTTTTTTTCAGCGGATTGTCTAATAAAATATCCGTTTTAGAAATACCTTGAAAGTATTCTAAAAGTAAATAAACGATGCTTTTCGCTTCGTTTTCATCGTAAACAGCCTTAATTTCGGAGAAAAGTTCTTGGAATATTTTTTTAGTGGACATACAGGTTAGGTATGAGTTATGAATTATGAGTGAGGAGTTTATTGTGTAATAACATGATTTACTACTTGTATTCGTATTTTTTGCTTGATTACTGAACAAATTCAAAAATAACGTAGTATTTCAAAGAAAAATGATGAAACTATTATCCTTTTTTCTATTAGCAGGCGAATTAATTCGCCTGCTAATAGAAATTTGTCTAGGAATAAGATTTTTTACTTTTATAGAGTAACAATCAATAAACATTTATGCAAAGTTACGAAGAATATTACGCCAAGCCTGCTGAAATGTGGATGGCTCGTGCATTACAATTGGCTCGTTTGGGTGCGGGAACGGTTTCGCCGAATCCGATGGTGGGCTGTGTGATTGTGCATGAAGGCAAAATTATTGGCGAAGGATGGCATAAAAAATATGGCGAAGCTCACGCAGAAGTAAATGCCGTGAACTCGGTTGAAGATAAATCATTGTTGTCCGAATCGGAAGTTTATGTGACGCTTGAGCCATGTTCGCACTTCGGGAAAACGCCTCCTTGTGCAGATTTACTGGTAAAACATCAAGTAAAAAAAGTAATTATTTGTAATGTAGATTCAAATCCATTGGTCGGTGGAAAAGGAATTGCCAAACTAAAAGCCGCTGGAATCGAAGTAGAAACGGGAGTTTTGGAAGCAGAAGGAAGAGCTTTGAACAAACGTTTTTTTACTTCAATTGAGAAAAATCGACCATACATTATTTTAAAATGGGCTGAAACGGCTGATGGTTTTATTGCCAAAGAAAACTTTGAGGCTGTACAGATTTCCAATCCACTTTCCAGAAGGTTTGTGCATAAAATGAGAAGTGATGAAGATGCTATAATGATCGGCACAAATACTGCTCGTTACGATAATCCAGCGTTGAATACTCGCTTTTGGACGGGCAAAAATCCTTTAAGAATTGTGTTAGACAAGAACCTTAGTTTGCCTAAATCCTTAAAGATTTTCGATAACTCTCAGCCAACGATTTGCTATAATTTGCTTGAAAATAAAGTAATTGAAAATACTTCTTTTGTGAAAATTGAAGAAGAAGATTTACTCAAAAACATTATTCAAGATTTAGCCACAAGAAAAGTTCAATCGCTGATTGTGGAAGGAGGAAGTACTTTGCTTCAAAGTTTTATTGATGCCAAATTTTGGGACGAAGCCATCGTTTTGAAAAGTAAAAAAGCATTACAATCGGGCATTTTAGCACCGAAAATTGAAGGAAGTATTAGCAATTTTTCAGATTTAGATACGGATAAATTGATTACGATTTTCCGCTAACGACTTTCAAACCCACAATTCCAACGGTAATTAACATTAAGAAAAAAGCTTCTACCCAATTGAGTTTTTCGTGAAAGAAAAGTATTTCGGCAATTTTGATGAAGATTAAAGCCGAGGCTGTCCACACAGCCATTGCAGTTGCAGTAGGAATAGTTTTCAGTGCAATCGAAAAAAAGTAAATATTGCCAATCCCAAAAACGATATAACCCAATAAAGGAATAATTTTTAGAATCCCTTCCATCTCCAAATACTTGTGGAGTGGAAGGGATTTTATATCTTTAAAACTGAGGAATTTCAGCGAAAATGTCCATGCTGATTCAAATAAAGCAGCAATTAAAATATAAATCCAAGCCATTTATTTGAGATCAGAATGATGATTATGAGATTCTGGTTTTTCTTCGTTTTTGTGTTGTTCTATACTACGATAATTCATCGTGGAGTTTTCAACCAAAAAGTAATGTTCAATATCTTCCATCCAATGCGTAATTTTCTTTAAAATATTCGGACGCAAGTTGTAATACCAAGCAAACCATTTGTAGCGAAGTAATTTCTTTTCATCAAAACGCTTTACTGAAAAAGCATGTTGCAAGAAATAATCTTTCGGATAATCATAGTACAAACCCCAGTTTTCACGCTCATTTCCTGGTTTATGTCCTGGAAAGTATGCAGTGCCGAAAAGGTAATCCCAAAAAGCAAATTTGGTAGAAAAATTAGCATGAAATACTTCTTGATAATTGGCGTGATGCCATAAGTGTAATTCTGGTGAATTGAAAATATACTTCCATTTGCCCATTTTTACATTAATATTGGCATGAATAAACATACCAAAAACAGCATCTAATAAGGCTTTAATCGGTAAAACAGCTGGGTCGGCACCAAGTACGATAATGGGTAAAAATTCTATCGTTTGATTAATGATAATTTCCACAATATGTGAACGTGAACCTTCTAAAAAATCTACTTCTTTACCCGAATGATGTGCTTCGTGGGTTCTCCAGAAAAATTTATTGGCGTGTTGTAAACGATGAAACCAATAAATATAAAAATCGTGTGTAATCAAAAAGAAAAGTACTTGAGCTGGAATAGACCAATGCTTGACAAATTGATAATCAGACCAATCGAAATGAACATTAATCGGTTGAATGATATAATCAAAAATAAGGATTTTAAGAAAGTAACTTTGAATGATTGTGTACCAAACCAAATCCACCCAAAAGCCTTCTCTGAAAAATTTGAGTCCTTTTCGATAAGGATAAAGCCTCTCCATCAGGATGATGAAAATTATCCAACATACAAGTATCGAAGTGGTTATTGTTAAGAGATTCATATTGGTTTATGTGATTTTTTCAAGCGTAATGACAAAAAAAGGATTCAATTTTGTAGAAAAGAGATTGTATCAAATAAGAAAATAAGCCAATATTCTGCGGTTAAATATCTAACTTTTATCAATAGGAAGAGGTTTAAACTCCCTATTGATAAAAGTTGTTGAAAAATACACTCACAACTACATTGAATACTCCGCTGAAATATGTTTTCTAAGCTTTTTCATTTGACCAATTTCGGCTTCATATACTTTTTTGATGCCATCGCCTACAGCGATTTCTACATCACGAATATCTTTTACCAAGCGTGCCAAACCTTGTGGTTCAACAGAAGCAGCATGGTCTGAACCCCACATCGCACGGTCTAAAGTAAAGTGACGTTCTACAAAGGTAGCACCTAAAGCCACAGCAGCAACAGTAGTTGCCAAACCAGTTTCGTGACCAGAGTAACCAATTGGCGTATCTGGGAACATTTCGCCCAAAGTTCTAATCATACTCAAATTCAATTCTTCTGGTTTACAAGGGTAAGCCGAAGTAGAGTGAGCAATCATCAATGGATAATTTTCGTCGAAATTTTTAATGAAAGCTACTGTTTCAGTAATTTCTTTCACCGTTGACATCCCTGTTGAAATCATCAATGGACGACCTGTATGAAGAATTTTTTCAATTAATTCTAAATCCGTCAAAGAAGCAGAAGCCAATTTGTACAAAACTGGGCTAAAATGTTCAAGGAAAGTAACTGATTCAACATCCCAAGGTGAAGCAAACCAGTCGATTCCTCTTTGTTTTGCGTGTTGGTCAATGGCAGAGTATTCTAAATTGCCAAATTCAGTTTTACGTTTATAGTCGATGTACGACATTCTTCCCCAAGGAGTATCACGTTGGATTTCCCATTGGTCAAGTGGAACACATAATTCAGGTGTTCTTTTCTGGAATTTTACTGCATCTGCTTTAGCATTTGCACCTTCATCAATGAGCTGTTTTGCGATGTCTAAAGAACCATTATGATTGATTCCAATTTCGGCAATAATGTAGCATGGCTGACCTTTACCGATAACTTTTCCTGATGATAATGTAACGTTTTTCATTTGTAATGGACGTAAAAACCCCCTGACCCCAAAGGAGGGTTTGTTTAGAAAAG
This sequence comes from Arcicella gelida, assembly GCF_034931025.1. NCBI lineage: Bacteria > Pseudomonadati > Bacteroidota > Cytophagia > Cytophagales > Flectobacillaceae > Arcicella > Arcicella gelida. The sequence goes on from NZ_JAYGIL010000015.1 coordinate 18,872, forward strand.
TATGAATGTCTTGGGGATAAGGATTGTTCAGATGTGATTTTTTGGACAATCCACAAAAGACAGTATGGATAAAATATTTTTATGAAATTCGATTAAGATTGTGCGGCGATGATTAATTCTGCAAATTCTCTGAAACAGCCTTCGCCACCTTTGTTTTCACAGATATAATCGGCTACTTCTTTGGTAAAACTGATGGCATCGCTTGGGCAAGCGGTTAATCCAACGTTTTGCATAATTTCAATATCATTCACATCGTCGCCGATGTAAGCAATGTTATTCTTGGTGAGATTTCTGTTGACCATAATTTGAACCAACACAGCCAATTTATCTTTAATGCCCAAATGCAATTCTGTAATCCTTAGTTTTTCGGCTCTTTTGGCAACCGAAGGCGATACTTCTCCAGTGATAATAGCCGTTTCAACATTGACTAATTTGCGAAGTCTTTCAACACCCATTCCGTCACGGATATTGAATTTTTTTAATACTTCACCATTTTCGCCATAATAAACGCCCGCATCCGTCAACACACCATCACAATCGGTAATGAGTAATTTGATATGCTTTGCCTTTTCGTGTAAGCTCATATTTAGTGAGTTAGTGAATTAGTGATTGATTTTTAATTGAGCGATTGAGTGAGTTGTGATTGAGTGATTATTTTTTAATTGTGAATTAGAGAGTTAGTGATTGAGTAATTTTTTTAAATTATGAATTTCAATCTTTTACTTTTTTAATCACTAACTCACTCATTCACTAAATCACAACTAAATAGCCGTCCATCCGCCATCTACAACCAGATTTGCACCTGTCATATATGCCGAAGCGTCGGACGCTAAGTAAATTAATGCTCCTTGATAATCGCTTGAAGTCGCCATTCTTCCCAGAAGAGTTTTGGCTGAATAGTTTTTTACGAAATACTCATCTTGCGAATTTTCTACACCGCCGGGCGAAAGTGTATTGACTCTCACGCCTTTGTTGCCCCAATAAGCTGCCAAATAGCGAGTAAAATTGATGATTGCTCCTTTGGTAGTTGGGTACGATGGCGATTTGAAAAACAACTGTTCGCCAGCTTCATTGCGGTAAATACTTTGGTCTGGACCAACGATTCCGTAGGTAGAAGCAATGTTGATGATACTTCCGCTACCTTGTTCAGCCATTACCGTTCCGAATACTTGTGAGCATAAAAACACACCCAACACATTTACTTCTAAAGATTTTCGGAATGATTCTAATGGATATTTTTCAAAAGCAGAAAGCGAAGCCGCCAATTCTGGATTTTCAAACATATCGTTAATAGCGGCATTGTTCACCAAAATATCAATCGAGCCGAAGCGAGCTAAGATTTCGTTTTTTGCGTCTATCAAAGAGGTTTCATTAGTAACATCAATATTTACGCCCAAAGCATTTTCTCCAAATGTTTCAGCAAAAGCTTTTGGATTCGCTTGAGCGATGTCTGCCACTACAACGTTTGCTCCAACTGCAATTAAAGCTTCACAATGCTTCTTTCCGATAAGTCCAGTTCCGCCTGTAACAATTGCCGTTTTTCCGACCAATGAAAACAGTTGAGGGATGGGACTTGTAAGTATATTTTCCATGATTATTAATTCGTTCAGATTACTGTACATTTTCCAAATCGTAGCGGTAACTCTTGCAGTTACCGTTTCGTTTCAGGTAGGCAACCGCAAGGGTTGCCACTACATCAAATTGTTGGGCTAAGAAAAACATTTTGAGTACTTATTGAATCCTTTAGTACAGCAATGACAATTCATAATTCAAAACTCATATCTCCATTAAGCTTTTGCCAAAGCAGGCTTAATATTATAATTGCTTGTTTTTCTGAAAACAGCTTCTAATACTTCACCTTTCAAGTATGATTTTACATCTTTACTTTCGATGGCTTCTTTTAAAATTGGCATTACTTCACGGTAAGCCGAAAGCGTGTATTGAATATCTTCATCAGAATGACTGAAACACATATTATGAAAACCAGCCCACAATACGCCACGCTTAATCATTTCTTGTTGCATCAAAGCTTTTACTTCTAATCCATTGCCTGCTTCTGGAGCGAAAGTCACCATTGAACGGCAGTTGTAGCCGATACATTTAGTCAGGTTTTCTAAACCAAATTCTTTAGCGATTTCGTTGTAGCCGTCTTTGATAATGCCACCTTTTTCATCCAAATAAGCAGGAACATTTTTATCTCTGATTTCTTTAATGGTAGCAATACTTGCCGCCAAAGAAAGTGCTTCGCCTCCGAAAGTTGTGTAGCTAAATACTTCGCTGTTGAACAATTCCATTACATCTGCACGACCTGTCAATAAAGCAATCGGCATTCCGTTGGCACAAGCTTTTGAGTAAACCGCTAAATCGGGAGTAACTTTGAAATACTCTTGAGCTCCACCCAAAGCAATGCGAAAACCTGTCCACATTTCATCAAAAATGAGCAAAGTGCCATTTTCATGACAAACCTGAGCTAATTCTTGCAAGAAGTTATTTTGTGGTGCTTCAAAAATGAAAGGTTCAAGAATGATGGCGGCAACGTCTTCGTCCAAAGCTTCTTTGATGGCTTCGATATTGTTGTATTCAAAAGTGTAAGTCATGTTTTGAATGGCTTCTGGAATACCTGCATTACGGCTTGTAATACCGATATACCAATCGTGCCAACCGTGATAACCACAACAGAAAATCTTTTCACGACCAGTAAATGCACGAGCTACACGAATAGCCGCCGAACAAACGTCAGCACCTGTTTTCGAGATTTTTACAGCTTCAGCATTTGGAATGACTTCTTGAATTAATTCAGAAAGTTCTACTTCCAAAGGGTGCATCAAGGAAAAAGTGATGCCATCTTCCAATTGTTTTTTGATGGCTTCGTCCACCGCTGGATAAGCATAACCCAAAGAAAGTGGGCCAATCGCAGCGTTGAAATCTATGTATTCGTTGCCATCAACATCCCACACGTGCGAGCCTTTGCCTTTTTGTAAATACTTTGGTGCTACACCTTTGGTGAATTGTCCCGGACCTTTGGCAAGTGTTTGTGTGATGGGCTTTTGTACTTTTAAAGCTCTGTTATACCAACTATCTGACTCTGTGATGTTGGGATAATTTTCGTTAGATTTTATTGTATTTGGCATTTTTTTTAGACTTTAGGATTTTGGACTTGAAGACTTTAGGACTTAAAGATGAAAGAGAAAAGACGCAAGAGACAAGATATAAGACAAAAGAAGCAAGACTCAAGATATATAAGATTTGAATCACAATAACTAAAAGCTCATTACTTATTGTCTTAAGCTTACAGCCTCTTCATACACTAATATTTTCTCTGCCATTTGTTTTCCTGTGAAACCTTCGTATGCTAATACTTCATTCAAACGAGCAGGTTTGAACCATTTTTCATTCAAAGCAATCGGTAAAACATCGGCTGTCATTCTGTTTTTTAACAATGTTTCAGCCACGATACTGTACAAGCCGCCTGTTAAGAAATGGTCTTCAATCGTTACGATTAGCTCCGATTGTTGAGCTGCTTTAATGATAGCTTTTTCATCTACAGGTTTCAAGCTTCTCATGTTAATCAAACCAACAGATTTGCCTTGTTCACGCAAGATTTCAGCAGTAATTAAGGCTTGTTCAAACATAAAACCGTAAACCAAAATCGTAACGTCTGTACCTTCTGAAATGATTTCAGCTTTACCAATTTCAAAATTTGTATCGTGCTGATACTTGGCTGGTCTAGTACAAATACGTACATACGCAGGATTTGGCGTTTGCCAGATTTGCGGTAACATCGTCACTAAATCTTCTTCATCCGCAGGAGCAAAAACCTGCATATTTGGAATACCACGCATGATGCTTACATCTTCAATGGCTTGGTGCGTTGGTCCATTTCCATCCGACAAAAAACCCGGAATAAAACTGCTCAACTTCACAGGAAGATTGGCAATACCTGCATCGGTACGGATGAATTCAAAAGCACGCATCGACAAAAATGCCGACAAAGCATGAACCACCGGAATACGTCCACGTAAAGCCAAACCTGCGGCAGCACCCAACATCGTTTGTTCGGTAATACCTGTATCTATAAATCTTTTTCCCAAAACTGCTGGTAAATTTCTCACCAAAGCACGGTTTTCGGCAGTCATTACCACAAAACGCTCGTCAGCAAGGGCTGTATTTTTTAATAATTCTTCGTACATGATTTTATTATTTTGGGCTGTCAGCTTTCGGTCATCGGATTTTGGAATTAGGATTTCGAATTTTGGTCATCTTATTATTTCAGATTTCAGTCATCGATTTTTATTTCTATTTCCGAAATCTGATAGCCGAAATCCGACATCCGAAAGCCAAGAAGCTATCTAACCACCAATACCTCTGATTCTATATTTGCTGCGTGAACGCCATGTAATTCTTCCATCAATTGTGAAACCTCATTTTCTGAAAAATTACAGAACCAACGGTCAGCACGGGCTTCGATACTTGGTAAGCCTTTTCCACGAACAGTATCAGCAATAACTACATGAAGTTTTCCTTTGCGTTCGTCCAAACTTGTAAATGCTTCTTCTAAATCCAAGAAATTATGTCCATCAATTCTTACGACATCCGCCCCAAAAGCTTTGAATTTATCTGCCAAAGGTTCTAAAGGAATTAATTCCTCTGTGGCAACATTCGCTTGGAAATGATTTCGGTCAATCACAAAAACCAGATTGTCTAATTTGTAAGCATTCGCTACCAAAACGGCTTCCCAACAAGAACCTTCATTCAATTCTCCATCGCCCAAAATACAAACAATACGGTTTTCAGTTCCTCTGATTTTGCAATCCAATGCTACACCAAGTGAAACCGCAGGAAGATGCCCCAATGAACCAGAATGAAATTCAATACCGGGAATTTTTGTGTTTGGATGCCAGTAGATATTATCGTTTGCTGAAAGGTGATTTTGTAAACGTTCAGCCTCTAAAATGCCCATTTCAACTAAAGTACCGTATAAAGCGGGAACGTCGTGTCCTTTTGAAAGAAATAGATAATCACGATTAGGGTCGTCGAGGTTTTCTTTGGAAATATTCAAAAAATCGTTGTATAGATAAACCATCAAATCGGTAGCTGAAAGGGACGCACCTACAAAGCAACCGCCATCCGTGGACATTCCGATGATGTGTTCACGTACTCGCAAAGCGATACTTTTTAAGGTTTCTAGTTTTTCTTCGGTCATTTTATTTATTTGGAATTTATGCTAAATGCTCAATTTTGTTTGTTCTGGTGTAATGGTTTTTAGTTCACCTAAATGATTTCTGTACCAATTTACACCAGCAAAATGTTGGTTGATTTCATAGATTTCAGGTTTTTCTTGCAGAAGTGTCAAAATATCATCTAATGAAAATCGAGGATTCTGTGGATATAATTCTTCAAAAACTCGTTTGATAAATAAGTAATCTTCATGATAGTCAATCGTAAAACGATGCGACATAGAATAGTCTAAACCAGTTTCCCAAGTCACATTCGCCAAGCGAAATTTGTCTGGATTTTCCCAGAAGTACGGCGTTGTATGTTCTAACTCCAAAGGACGAGTGGCTTCTTGCCAAGCTTTTTTCAAAGCCTCAAAAGTCATGATTTCAACATCGTTGCCATCTGGATAAGTAGCAGGGTGGAGGTTACTTACAAAGTCGTATTTCCCTTCGTTTTCAAAATAAAAATCTAATACTTTATCCACAATACGTGGGTCAATCAATGGACAATCAGAAGGGATTTTGATAATAATATCTGCATTGGTTAATTTCCCAACTTGATAATGTCTATCTAATAAATTATTCAAACTTCCTCGGAAACAAGTTATGTTTTTTGTTTGACAAAAAGTTTCAATAACATCATCTTGTTGGTCTTCAGAAGTAGCAATTACAATTGTTGCTTTGTGTTTGATTTGCTGCAAACGTTCTATCATTCTATAGAGGAGACTTTCGCCTAAAATGGGTAATAAAACCTTTTTGGGTAATCTACTCGACGACATACGGGCTTGAACAACAATAGTAATGGCAGTCATTTATATTATTTTAAATGTTATTGAAATACTAATTCTGACGTAACAGCTTTGTATTGATAAGTTTTGACAAAGTCTTCTTTTTTACCTTTGAAAGCTAAAAAATCACGACAAACCTGAGCAATATTTTTAGCAGAAGTGCCTTTGTTTTGAATCGGCATTTGTCTTTCTAATTCTTCTTTATCGAAATAAGAATGTACTTTTTTGCCCAATGCCATACCAACATACACAGCCGATGAATATTGTGTGATGAATTCTTCGCAGTTCGCAATCATTGGGTTAATATTTCCAGAAGTATAAATCAACGTTCCTTCAGGCGTATTTTCCTTGATTTCTGCTACCGCTCTTTCCATAATTTCGTTAGGGTGAAGTTTGAAGATGAGTTGTCTTCCAGCTGCTTTGGTTACACAATCTTTAATAAAGCCAATTCTATCTTCAGGTCTGAAACACTCTCTGCTATCAGATGTCGCTACAAGCACATAATTATGTAATGGAAAATCGTTTTCAAAATATTGTTCGCAATTATCAAAATTAGGAATACCTGTTACAAATATTTTGTTTGAATTAGTACCAATTTTGGTGAAGCGTTCTTTGTAGCCTTTCGAAGCAGCACAATAGATATCACAAAGATTTGAAGAGCCGTTTAAAGCAGTGCCAATTGCCCAATAGCGAGGAAGATTTAATTTTTTGATGATTTTACTGAAAAAGTTATACTCATCAACCATTCCTTCTTGTACCCAAATAGTTTTTCTTTGAAGTAGTCTATCAGGAATAATCATGTCAGAACAATAAACCACTAAATCATATTGATTCTTTTTGGCTTTGTAATCCATTTGAAGTCCATTTTCAAGGCAAAACTTTTCAGAATTTGTTTTGAACTGACCAGATAAAACCGTTTTAGCTAAAAAATCAGTTTCATCAAGAACCCATTGTATAAAAGGAGAATCCACAAAAATTTGACTAAACCAACAATCATATTCAGGCAATTGCTTCGCAATTTGATGCATTTGAGTGGTTTGGTTGATTGAACCAGTGATGAATAATATCTTCTTTTGCATAAATGATTTGTGTTGGATTTAAAACAAAATTATCAAGCAAGTATTAGGTTAATATTATCTTGAAATTAAGTATTTGGTAAGTTTTCAAGATAATCAACGCAATTATAAATTCATGTGGTCAGTCAAATGTAAAGTAAAGTTACTGATTAGTGACCAAAATTGTTCATTCATAGCTTTTGATATAGCTATTTAGCATGAAAAAGGCTCATTAAAAATCAAAACGCATTCTAAATCTTATCGTTGGACTGGCACTTACATTTGGGTTTTCCAAGTAACTCAAACGCTTTACCAAGTCTAGTCTTAATACTTTAAAAATATTTTCAATACCAAAACTTACTTCCATATAAGGTTTCTTCTCTAATGAAAACGTACTTGGTTTGCCATTTTCATCGGTAGGTAGTACCATTAATCCATTTTCAGCAGTTGCTTTGTTTTGGTCGCTGAGTTTTCCAATCAAACCTTTAAAAGTAATTACTTCTCTTAGTTTCAATTTTCTGATTAGCGGTAATTTGTTGAAAATGAATCCATTAAAATGATGGTCGATAAATAAAGCCCCGTACTGGTCACTCACAAATTCTAAGAAATTCATTAAGTTATAGGCTTCTGGCTGATAAGCATAAGTTTGGTTGGCTCTATGAATTGTCAACAAAGCAAAAGGTAAAGGATTAAACGTTTTACCGCCTTCTAAAGCTACATCTGTATAACCAATTGGTGGAATGTAAATTCTTTTCTGAGCATAAGCCACTAGTCGATGAAAATTGTACTGACCATCCAACAATCCTTTCACGCCCAAGGTATATCTAATTTGGAAAGACGGATACTTATTAATTATCGGGATACGATAATTTTTTCCTTGATAAAACTGTTCGTTTGGTGCATACCTTAGCCCAATCATTAATTCGCTACTGATGATTTCTGGAATACTTTTTAGTGTGCCATCATTTTGTAAAGTATTGAAATACAAAGAACCAGTAGGCGTTTGGCGAATATTTTTGAAATTAATATTGACCGATAAACCTGTTTTTGATTCATTCAAATAATCAAGATTGAGTACTTTATTGTAGGTCATTTTATTATTCTGACCTCTTTTGAAAGAAAGTAAAAAGTTATCTTCCTGCACAAATTGTAATTCTTGTCCTGGAATTTTGATTTCATTTTGATACGAAATTCTAAAATGTTTGATGGGATAAGTATAAGTATTATGGTCGGTTAAGGAGAAGGTTGCCGAGGCAAAATACTTATAACGTTCATCTCTAAAACCATAAGCGGCATAAGTTTCAAAAGCCATACGTTCACTAAAAGTTGGCGTTGTTCTTCCGCCAATTCTAGCCCTAAATCCTTCAATCGGGTTGAAACTGTAAAAAGTATTGACGGGGCCAATCTCAAAACCTCCCATTGGTTTGTAACCTTCTAGTAGAAAAGTTGCCGTGTTCATTACTCTTTGGAAGGCAGGTACTTTTTTTACACTGTCCACCATCGAATAAATGCCCAATTCTTTGCTTGATAAAGAATGGTGGCGTGCTTGTTCCCAGAAAGCATCATCCCGTTTTTCGGCATCTTTTTGAATGTCAGTTTTTAAGCCTTCAAAAATATTTTTTTCAATCGTTTTATTAATTACATAGTCTTTATACGACACACTCCTTTGCCCGAAAAGTCCCATGCCATTTTCTTTTTTGAGGAGGTTGAATTCAATCGCTAAATCATCTTTAGTTAGCATCAAGCCTTCGTTTTCAATAAAATCATATTCTTGCGAAACCCGTAAATCTGTTACAAAATTCACATTAATGTCTTTCGAAAAACCCATTTGTACTTTTCTAATCGCATAGCTTGAATCTAAAGAAATAAGCATTGTTCCTTGAAAAAGCTGGTCGTTTGAATTTCTTGGAGAAAAGCCTAAATTCACACATTTTGTCCCTTTAAATTCTGTGGTGTCGATAATCACGTAACGATAAAATTGCGGAGCAACGGGAGCGGTTGGACCTAAAAATTGCGTAGCTAAGAGTAAAATATTGTTGTCATAAACATTTACGTCTTGATAAAGTGCTTCTAAATATAGCTTAATGCCATTGTTATCCACATAATTTCCCAAGCCCGTCATTTTTTCACCTTTTATTATCTCCTTTTTATTTTCAGGTAATTTTCTGAAATAAACGTCAGAAATAGTTTCCTTCAAATACATCGGCAAATTGACTTTCCCCGTGATTTGAGAAGTATCTAAATGGTTAAAAACGAAGTCGAACTTTCTGAGGGAACGTTTATTCCTAAACTTTTCAGAAACATTACTTAAATCAAATTCTAATTTTTCGTACTTGTTGTATTGATAAAAATCTAGGGATTCTTTTCTGTTTTGGGCTTTATGGTCAATTACTTTTCTGATTAATACAACTGCAGGATTATCTTTATTTCGGTAGCGGTCTTTTTTGCCTTTTACGGTTACTTCTTGTAAATCAGTGTTTTGTGTTTTGAGTTTAAAAGTTATAGAAACAATTTTTCCGCCATCTATTTCTCTTACTTCAGGCGAATATCCTACAAAAGCGACTCTAAGGGTGGGTTTTAATTGAGGGGTTTCTAAATAAAAACTACCGTTCATATCGGTCTGAGTACCTTGTTTAGTACCCATAATACTAATGTTTACAAAGGGTAAAGTTTCTCCAGTTTTAGCATCTATAACTTTGCCTTTGATTCTGGTAGTCTGTGCAAAAACCGGGCTAACAGCAAATACTAATAGTGTTAAGACAGAGTAAATTTTGAGTATTTTGAAATATGCACTCATTATAATTTTATGATTAAAATAAAGCAGTGAAGTACTTTTTGTACTCCTTTATTAAGCTGTTTGAAAAAATCACTTGGCTTTCCTATAGAAGCGTATCAAAAAAAAGGAAAACAAAGTTCCTAGATGATTTTAGAAGAGCGGCTAATTAATATTTATATAATATTGCCTCAAAAGTAATAACTTATAATTAATATTTCAGTAACTGTTTGGCTGTTTGAAATGTCTATTTTTGATTCCCTTATATTTTACAAGCAGACAACCATTAGTGTTGTTAAAAAACAAGAGAATGAATATTTTACCAAGTGCTTCAACCATGATAAAACTAATGGTAAGCGATTATGTATTTCAACTAAGAAAAATTTTGTTAGTTTTTCCACGGAAACTGTCAAATGGACTTATTTTAACGGTTTTTGCACTATTGTTTTTTCAACAGGAAATGTATGCTCAACATAAAACGGAGCATGTTTTTTTGATTACAACCGATGGTTTCCGTTGGGAAGAAGTTTTTGGCGGTGTTGACTCTGTGTTATTGAACAGTAAAGAATACACCAAAAATAAAGATAGAGTAAAACAAAATTTTTGGTCGGATACAGCAGAAATCAGTCGCAAAAAAATCATGCCTTTTGTTTGGAATACAATGGCAAAACAAGGACAACTTTATGGAAACCGTTGGGCAGGAAATAAAGTAAATGTAAAAAATCCGTACTGGTTTTCGTATCCGGGCTATAACGAAATCTTGACGGGTTATGCCGACGAAAAAGTAAATTCAAACGATAAAATTTTGAATGAAAATACCACCGTTTTAGAGTTTTTGAACAATCAACCAAAGTATAAAGGAAAAGTAGCGGCATATTCTACTTGGGATGTTTTTCCCTACATTATCAATGAAAAAAGAAGTGGAATTCCAGTAAATTCTGGTAAAGAATTGGTTGAAGGAAATCTGACAGAAAAAGAAAAAATATTGAATGAAATACAAAGTACGTATCCAAGTTTAGCCAGCGACCGTCACGATTTTATTACTTATTATTTGGCAAAAGAATACATTAAGAAAAATCAACCAAGCGTTTTCTTTTTATCTTTTGATGAAACGGACGAATTTGCTCATGAAGCAAAATATGATGAATACCTTTTTGCAGCCAATACTGTGGATAAGTTTGTAGGTGATTTATGGAATTACTGCCAAAGCAACCCAAAATACAAAGACAAAACGACCATTATTTTAACGACCGACCACGGAAGAGGAAACAAAATCAAAAGCCAGTGGACAAGTCATGGACAAAAAGTACCCGATTGTTATGAAATTTGGTTTGGTGTAATTGGACCAGATACACCAGCTTTGGGCGAAATCAAAACCGAAGGACAGTATTTTCAAAACCAAATTGCGAAGACTTTAGCGAAATTTTTAGGCTACGATTTTCAGAATGGAAAGGAAATTGGAGAAGTTATTAAACAAACAATGAAGTAGTACACTATTTATTGAAATAGTAATGTAAAAATAGGTTGAGATTAAATTCTCAACCTATTTTTTTTTGATTAATTATTTTAAACCGAATTGCATTAGTCTAGTCTTTGTAAAACTCATAATGTAAAGTAAAATCACCAAAGTTCTCATCAGCTTTAATTTTGGCAGTTGCGATTAAATTTTGAGGTTGACCAGTTACGAAATCAAGCAATCTGAGTTTTTGTTTATAGATTACTTTATCTAAAGTAAACGTTACAACCACTTCATTTCTATTGCTACTACTTGTTTCTTTGATGCTATCAATAAAAGTTTTTTCTACGACTGAATCATCAATTTCTTTTGTGTAAATAGGTACAGTTTTTTGAAAAGAATCTAAGGTAATAATCTCTTTCTTATCACTGGGTACTTGTTTCCCATTAATATCAGTATAAAGTAGTCGCCAAGATTTAAGAAAGCTCAACTCAACTGGATAAGTACAGCCACAATTCTCAGAGCCGCACGAGCTAATAAAAAATATGCTAGAAAGTAGCAACAGGAGTAAAGATGTTTTTTTCATGTAATTGTTTGTTAAAGGTTTAAATACTTGTTTTAAATTAGATGATGTTCATTTACTGTGATAAAAATACTAAGAATAGCCAATAGTTGGGCAATCTTGAGATAATAAAAAAAATATAACATTAGCAAAGGAAGTCATCATCAACAAATAGTCCATTTAACAAATATTCAAAATCAAAAAATCTCCTCAACACGTTTACGGCTATAACCTGCCGCCGTCGTCATGCCTTTTCCGCCGATGCCTGTTGAAATAAAAATTTTATCTTCAATTTGATACTCATAAGAACCGCCGTCTGCCGTTTGTGAATAATAACCAGCCCAATAATTCTGAATTTTCCAGTTCGGCAAAGCCATTATTCTTTTGGCTTCTTTCAGGATTAAATCGTTGATATTCATATCAATTCCTAAAGGCAATTTGGCATTTTCGTCCACATCAGCGTACTCATGCGAGTCGCCAATGATGATAGAGCCATTCAAAGCCTGTTTAAACAAAATATGAATGCCCCATTCTTTATAAGGCTTTTGCCATTCAGGCGTTTGTAAATGCTGGTAGGAATTACAAGATTTAAAACTATCGTAACGGCGAATCGAAAGCCCTGATAAAATATTGCCGTTCAGTTTTACTTCTGGTAACGGATAAGTCTGCATCATATTCAGTTTACAGACTTTCATCCCACTTTGGTTGAAAATTTCTGGAAACAAAATTTTAAATTCATGTCCGTTACAAATGGCTACTTTATCAGCAAATATTTTTTGGTTCGTAGCCGTACTTACTACACAAATGCCATTTTTGATTTCGCAGTTGATAACAGCCGTATTGTTCATAAATACCAAACCAAAATCTTGTATCAACATTTGGCGAACTCGATGCACCATCGTTCTAGGCTCAACCGATACTTCGTCAGGGAAGAATAAACCGCCTTTATAATATTCAGAATTGAGGTTGGGAAAGCGTTCATAACATGATTTTCTGGAAAGTAGGGTAGAAGAGTACTCTCTGATTTTGAACAAAGCTTTGGCTTCTTCTAAAAGTACCATTTCCTCATCGTCGGAAGCGAAGTAATAAGTACCATTTTGGCGAGCCGTAATATCAAATTTTGCTTGGATTTTTTTATAAATTCCCAAAGATTCACGACCGTACTCAAACCAAGTATCCAAAGCTTGTCCAGAAGGTACAACTTGCCCGAAATTTCTAACAGTTGCTTCAATCGGTTCAGAATCTTTGTCGATTAGTAATACAGATTTTCCTTGTGATAGAGCGTGATAAGCATGAAAAGTACCAACATTTCCTGCTCCGATAACGATTAAATCATATTTGTTCATAAAGTGGTTTGTGCAAAGAAGATTGTTTTAATTGTGAGTTAGTGATTGAGTGATTTTACATAAACTTGCTGCTGTAGTAATCTTTGTATTTGCCCTTCTCAAAATGTTTTTAAAATTCATATTTTGTTGTAATGGCAACCGCAAGGGTTTGCCGCTACTTTTTAGGTTTAAAAGCAGTTTTCTTTCTTGTCGATTATTGTTCAAATAAAATGGGCAGTTCTAAATGTTTTTACAATACTAAGGTTTAATTATCAATCACTTATAAAAATAAAAAATCCGAATGAAAGACGATTTTAAATGTTCTCAAAGCTGACAGCTCAGAGCTATCAGCTACAATAGAAAATTAAGTTTTTTCAAGAAAGGGAAATCCATTTTATCTTCTGTTTTTTCTTTTTGAAGATTTTCAATGATGTCTTTGATGTCCGAAACTTTGTTTAACAACCCATCATTTCTATGGATACTCAATTGTTGGCGAGTATGAGTGCCGTTGGTTACTCCCAAAGACATTCTACAACCAGCACGCACACCAGATTTTAAATCCGAAGGCGTATCACCAATATTGATTACTTTTTGCGAATCATTTACTTGAAGTATTTGCATCGCTTTCTGAATCATCAAAGGTTCAGGGCGACCTTTCAGTACTTCGTCAGATGCGATAGATACTTGAATTAAGGTGTTTGCATTACCAGCATAATTGGCGTTGAGTCCGTCTAACCAACCTAATTTTTGTAAAATAATATTGGTTACTTTTCTGTAAAAACCTGTTGTCAAAGCAATTTTTATCTGTTTATTTTTCAGATAATCAAAAATTTCTAAACAACCATCTGTTGGAAAAATGTCATTATTTAGATAATGATTTTCCAAAATTTCGCAGAAAACATGATATGAATTATTTACGAATTCACGTAAATCTGGATGATTGTCGCCAATCATTTCAGACCATAATAACTCAAAAACATATTTTTTAGAATATCCCTGTAGTGCCAAAACACGTTCTGGAGAAACGGTTAGACCTGTTTGTGTAGCGGCTTCTATAAAGCATTTTTCTACTTCATGATGGTCTTGAACGGTAGTTCCAGCCATATCAAAAACGACTAATTCAATAAGTGACATTTGCTTTTTGATTTAATAATAACAAGCATTTTAAGACAGTATTATAATGCTATTTTCTCAGGTTCGAGATGTTATTTTTCTTTTGAGTCAAAGATAATTACTCTCATTTTAAGCATAGGTTAAATCTTGATTAAGGCTTTGTAAAGTGTTGATTTGTAGGCTTTTTTGTTTGTAATGTTGTGACAAAAAATCTTCTTTTGGATCACTCTTGGAGTACAAGAATGCTTTATTAGAAGTGTTTTTCATTCATGAACAAACTCGAAAAATTCCTTCATCGCCAATCTCAAATATTTCTTGCTATTTACTTAGGTTTAGCGGCATTCAGTACTTACTTCTGTATGTATGCTTTCCGAAAACCCTTTACAGCTGGAGATTTTCACGATGTTACTCTTTGGGGAATCGACTACAAAATAGTATTGGTCATTTCGCAAGTATTAGGCTATGCCACAGCCAAAGGATTGGGAATCAAGATAGTTTCCGAAGTAAAAGCGCATCAAAGAGCGAAGTATATCATAGGCATGATTTTATTTGCTGAAGTGAATTTATTATTCTTTGGTTTAGTGCCGTCGCCATACAATTGGGTGTTTTTGTATCTAAATGGTTTGGGTTTAGGAATGGTTTATGGTTTAGTCTTTAGTTTTTTAGAAGGCAGACAAATTACCGAAATTTTGGGGGCGGGTTTGGCTGTAAGTTTTATCGTAGCTTCGGGCATGGTAAAATCTATCGGCAAGTATTTTGTGAATATTGGCGTGAATGAATATTGGATGCCTTTTTTAACTGGCTTGGTATTTTTCCCTTTGCTACTACTTTCAGTCTATGCGATGTCAATTGCACCCAAACCAAGTAAAATTGATGAATCAGAACGTTCAGAACGTTTGCCAATGGATGCCACAGACAGAAAAAGTTTTTTGAAAAAGTATGGATTTGGCTTAATTTCCTTGATTGCGATTTATGTATTAATGACGATTCTGAGAGATATTAGAGATAATTTTGGCGTAGAAATTTGGCGAGAAATAGGTGTGACCAACGCTTCTATTTTCACACAGACTGAATCCTTAATTGGTTTAGTGATTTGTGCTTTCACTGCTTTTATGTACTTTGTGAAAGACCATAAACAAGCTTTTTGGATGAATCACTTAATGATTTTTTCAGGTTCAGTCTTAATTCTAATTGCTACAATTTCGTTTTTAAATCATACTACTTCTCCTTTTTGGTGGTCGGTTTATTTGGGCATTGGGCTTTATATGGCTTATGTACCATTTAACGGAATGCTTTTTGAACGCCTTTTGGCTGTGTTGAAAGAAAAAGCCAATGTGGGTTTCTTGTTTTACTTAGCAGATTTTAGTGGTTACGTAGGCAGTGTCGTAATTTTGATTTATCAGAATTTTGGTACTAAAAATACTTCGTGGCTTAATTTATTAACAGATTTATCTTTGATTTTACCTTTAATTTCGATGGTATTGATAACGATTTCCTTCTTTTATTTCAACCGAAAATTAACGTCTAATACTTCTTCATCTATTAGTTCTATAAGTACAATTTAAGTTTTGTTGATATGCAAAGTTCGAAAACTGAATGTTGTTCGGATTTTAAAAAGAATGCTAATTTAAGTCTAAAAAAATCTGAATAATATTCAAAAATTTGTATAAATTTGAGGGTAATTATCAATTGCTTAGTCTTGAAAAGAATCATTAGCATATCACTTCTTTGTCTTTTGCTGTACAATATGTTCAGTACGGGAATAGTTTTGCTATGTTTTGATAAAGAATACGCTCAAGCAACACCTTTTGAAGCCAATGATGAATTCTTGGAAGTTAAAATTCCGATTTCATTGCCTTATACCGCAGATTTTCATAATACTTCTCCTACGGAAGCTTTGATTCAATACAAAGGCGAATTTTACAACATTATTGAACAACGTTATGAAAATGATACTTTAATTACGAAGATTAAAACGAATCAATCGGCAAGAGAACGATTTGCTTCTTTGTCAGATGAAATCAATACAATTCTTGCTCGTGATCATTCAGAGAAAGAATCTCCACTCAAAAAAGCCTTGGAACTTTGTAAATCTTTATCCGTTAATTATATTCAAAGCAATGAAATGTATCTTGCTAAATCTCAATGGGCGGAATTGAGCAAGGCTATCCAAACTTTTGCCTACAAAGCATATTTACCTACTGATTACAGTAATGCTTTTTTTACACCTCCCGAATTGTCTTAAATTCCAATGATTTTTACCATCGTATCGCTGATACTTTGGCATTTGTTGCTATGCAAATAGGGATAGATTTTAATTTCCATCAATCAAAGAATTTAAGACAATGGCATATATAACACTTACCAACCCAAATTTACCAGGCATTACTGGCTTATTAGATTACAGCAAAGTAACGGCTGTTCCTTTATTAAACCTTGCAGAGGCTTTACTTCGTAGCGATTCAAGTTTGAATAGTGCAGAATGTGAATTGATTGCTGCACACGTTTCATATTTAAATGATTGTCATTTTTGCCATACTTCTCATGCGGCGGCAGCGGTAGCACATTTAGGTTGTGATGCAAGTTTGATAGATGACATCAAAGAAAACTTTGCTTCAACACCCATTTCTCCAAAACTAAGAGCTTTATTAGATATTGCTACCAAAGTACAAATAGGAGGGAAAAATGTATTGCCAGAAGACATCGCCAAAGCTCGTGAACATCAAGCAACAGATCGTGAAATTCATGATACAGTTTTAATTGCTTCGGCATTTTGTATGTATAATCGTTATGTGGACGGACTTGGTACTTGGGCACCGCAACAAAAGGAAGAATATCTTGAAATGGGGCAAGAGGTAGCCTTAATGGGCTACGAGCGTGCAATTTAATCGTTAGAATAGATTAGCCTTTTTATATTTGAAAATATTACCCTTTAGAGAGATTTAATTACTTTTTAAGGGGTAATATTTTCATGAAAAGCAGTATGATGTGTAATTTTGATATTAAATATGTTTTCATTATATTTAATATCAAAATATAATCTCCGTCCATAATGCTGGTTTTGTTGAATATTAATAAAAGAAGACTTTAATTTACTTAATGTTTTTTATAATGTTAAATAGAGGAAAATGAAATATGATAGTATAACAGCTGCTAAATATATGGTAGCTTTGGCACGTGAGCAAAACAAGTTGCTGAATGCCACTCAACTACAAAAATTACTTTTTATAGCTTACGGTTTTGCGCTAGCAAAAAGCGATAGTAATGAAAGCTTATTGAATGAAAGCCCAAGAGTATGGCCTTTTGGACCTGTATTTCCAAAAGTTCATAGTCAATTTAAATATTTTGACTCAAATATTGATAAAGACTCTTTAGGGGCAATTGCACAAGATGTTGAAGTAACAACTCTCTTTAATAAAATTATTAATAGTTATTCTAGATACTCAGCGAGCCAACTATCAGACTGGTCTCACTCAAAAGGGAGTCCATGGGAAATTACTACTAGAGACAATGGGTATGTTTGGGATACAACTATTTCAGATGAAGTAATAATGAATTATTTTAAGAAGTTTGACGATAATTAATCTATTTAATTGATAATTTAGAAAATGACCACCTTAAGTTCTATAATTGAAGAATCTAGTAACAGTACTACTCCTAATATTGGAGATGTTGATGCTATGTCTTTACAAGGTCAAAGATTTATATTAATGGGAATAGAAGAAGTACTAAGATTTAATCAAGATACTAGGAATAGAACAAGACTAGCAGGATGGGCTGCAATTGTAGTTACAGGATGGCTTTTTATGGTCTTAGTGCTTTTATTTGTTAATCAAAATACCGTTTGTGTCTTAAATCATGTTCTACAAATTAAAGTAAGTGATCAAGTCCTAATTTCTTTATTAGTAACAACAACTCTCAATGTATTAGGCTTAACTTTTATAGTGCTTAAAGGCTATTTCCCTGAGAAAAAGGAAATATAAAATTATAAGTATTATTATTTTGAGTATGAATTTAAAAATTAGTAAACTGCTTATAAATTCTTATAAACCCCTTTTTACCTTCTCATAATATTCTCCTAACAATACTCACAATAATGGGTATTGATTACTCTTTATTGTTCACAGATTGATAATGCTACCCTAAAGTTGTGGTTAAAGCAAGGTTTTACTTTTGTGCCGAATTAAAAACCTTACTCACAATCAACATGAAAAACATTTTACGAATTGAATTTAAAAGGAATCTTAACTTGACTAAGAGTGCAATGTTCTTAGCAGTGATGTTTCTTTTCTTGTCGTTCGTTACGCAAGCCCAAGAACGCATTGTTACGGGTAAAGTAACAGACAGTGCAGACAACACTCCTGTAGCAGGAGCAAGTGTAAGAATTAAAGGTTCTAACAAAGGAACGACTACAAACGCAGATGGAACGTATAAAATCGCTACTTCATCTTCAGCTACTTTACAATTTTCATTTGTTGGTTATTCAGCTCAAGAAGTACAAGTAGGAGCGAAGTCGGTAGTAAATGTAGTATTAGCTTTAGACACAAAAGAAATTGGAGAAGTTGTTTTTACTGCTTTGGGTATTTCTAAAGAAAGAAGAACGGTTTCAAACTCAATTCAAACAGTAAAAGGTGCAGATTTAATCAAAGCTCGTGAGCCAAACTCTATTAACTCTTTAACGGGTAAAGTAGCAGGTTTAACGGTTGGTCCATCTGCTGAATTATTAGGTCGCCCGAATGTAGTGTTAAGAGGTAACTCAGATATTTTGTATGTAGTAGATGGTGTACCTATCAACTCGGATACTTGGAATATTTCTGCGGACGACATCGAAACATATTCTGTACTGAAAGGTGCTAACGCTGCCGCTCTTTATGGTTTCAGAGGAAAAAATGGTGCTATTTTAATTACAACTAAAAAAGGCACAAAAGATAAACGTGGTTTCTCGGTCGAGTTCAATTCTTCGACCATGATTGAGAGTGGTTTCAATACCATACCAAGAGTACAAGACCTTTATGGCCCAGGTGACCACGGTAGTTATGAGTTCGTAGATGGTAGAGGTGGTGGAAAAAATGATGGTGACTATGATATTTGGGGACCAAAATTTGACCCAACTGGTCAGAAAAAAATCGCTCAATACGATTCACCTATCGACCCAGCAACTGGAAAACGTATTCCTACTGCTTGGACTGCTCGTGGAGCAAATAACCTTACACGTTTTTTACGTGATGCTGTTTTGACGAACAACAATATTTCGGTAGCAAGTAGCAATGATAAAATGGATATTCGTTTCTCATTGTCACATAATTACCAAAAAGGTATTGTCCCTAACACACAACTAAATACTGCTAACTTCAACATTTCTACAAAATACAGATTTTCAGATAAATTAACATTTGACGCCAACCTTAACTACAATCGTCAATCTACACCTAATATTCCAGACGTAAATTATGGACCAAACTCATTGATTTACAACATGGTAATTTGGGGTGGTGCCGACTGGAGCGTTGACGATATGCGTAATTACTGGCAAGCAGGTAAAGAAGGTAGTCAACAAATTTATGCTGAATATCAACGTTATAACAACCCTTATTTTGTGGCTTATGAATGGTTGAGAAGTCATTATAAAAATGATATTTACGGATATGCTTCTTTAGATTATAAAATCAATAATAATTTAAGTATTACAGGTCGTACTTCAATTACAACGTATGATATATTCCGTTCAGAAAAATTCCCTTACTCTGCCACTGTTTATGGTCGTGAAGAAGCAAAAGGAGATTATCGTGAAGACAAGCGTACTTTGTTTGAAAACAACACAGACGTTTTGGTGAAATTTGACACGAAGTTTGCTAATGATTTTGACGTAAAAATTTGGGCAGGTGGAAATATCCGTAGTTTCAAATACAATTCAAGTTATGTTACTACCGATTATTTAAATACACCAGGTGTTTATACTTTTGCCAACTCTTTGAGACCAATTAAGGCATTCAGTTATTTGTCTGATATGGAAGTACAAAGTGCTTATTATTCAGCTGACTTTACTTATAAAGGTTTATTTACTTTATCTGCAACGGGTCGTCTTGACCGTCTTTCAACTTTGCCAAAAGGAAATAATTCATTCTTCTATCCTTCATTTGGTTTAACAACAGTTGTTTCGGATTATGTGAAAATGCCAGAAGTTGTTTCTTTCTTGAAATTCCGTGCATCTTATGCAAACGTAAAAGACGGTTTGACTCGCTCTACAATCGGTTCAACGCCGGGAGCTAGTTATCCAATCGGTTATGGTTCAGACTATGCTTCTTCTTATGATGGTCCAAACTATGCAAACTCAGTTGGTTATGGAATCAGTCCAACTTATAATAACCTTCCAGGTGCTGGATATTCGAACACTATCAATAACCCATCTTTAAAACCAAATACTTCTGAGCAAATTGAAGCTGGTTTAGAATTGAGTTTATTGAAAAACCGTTTCTCTGCTGATGTTACTTACTTTACTTCTAATGATGGACCAAGAATTTTTAACCGTGATTTATCACAAACTACTGGTTATACTTCTGCTATCGTGAATGGTATCTTGACAAAGAAAACAGGTTGGGAAATTACTTTAAAAGGAACGCCACTGAAACGTAATAATTTATCGTGGGATGTTGCCTTGAACTGGTCAACTTTCAAAGAAACTTTACAAGAAGTTTATAACGAAAACGGAATTAAAATTGACAGATTGGCTTCAAACTATTTTGTTGGTGGTAATTCAGGTTCTCAGTTTATCAACGTTGGTGATAGAATTGATAAAGTATATTTAGCTACTTTCCAAAGAACAGCTGATGGTCAAATTATCAACGATGCGGGTGGTCGTCCAATTCAGAACAATGCTGGTTCATTAGTTGGTTATGCTAATCCAGACTACGTTTGGGGAATCAACAACAAAGTAAATTATAAAAACTGGTCATTATCTTTCCAATTTGATGGTCGTGTAGGTGGTATCATCGAAGACTATATCCGTAAGCAAACATTCCGTGGTGGTCGCCACATCGAAACTACTGAAGGAGCTTATGGTATCGCTCGTGATTTTGATGCACAAGGTATTAAAACTTATGTGGGCGAAGGTGTAATGATAGTAGAAGGTACTCCAACTTACGATGCACAAACTGGTTTAATCAACAATTATGCTCAGTTGAAATTTGCACCCAATACGATTAAAACTTATGCTCAAGATTATATCAGCCGTTATAACTCAACAGCAGAAGGAAACTTGATGAGCAAAACCTTCTCGAAATTGCGTGAAGTAACCTTGGGTTATACTTTACCACAAACAGTTTTAAGAAAAACTTTCATCAAGCAAGCTTCAGTATCGTTGGTTGGTCGTAATTTATTTTACTTCATCGACAGCAAGCATGATGGTGTTGACTTAGACCAATACACAGGTTTAAACGCTTCTTCAGGTTTACAAACACCAACGATGAAACGTTACGGTATCAATATCAATATTGTATTCTAAATAAGTTTAGACTCTCCTCTTAATTAAATCTTTGTGATATAGTTAAGAGGAGATAATAATGCCATGAACTTTTCAGATTACTTAAAAAAAATACTTGATATATATCCAAGAGATATTGACTTCCTAAGTGAAGGTTTTGAAAAGCACGAAATAATACAACAAATCAGAAGAACTTTTGAAATTGAATCACAAAAGCAATTTCCACAATTTGAAGCTTTGTTGAAAAGTCTTGAAGAAAAGTATTTCAATGTTTTAAGTAATTACGGGCTCTCGTTTAGGTCTTTAGATATTAGGATAAAAGTATCAGAAGATGCTGATTTTTTTATTGATATAAGTATCAGTATGTTAATTCCTTTTCATTGTATTATCTGTTGGAGACCAGAAAGTCCTGAGAAGAATTATTATCAAGTCGAGGTATATAGTCCTGATTATGACCAATACATAGATGAGATTAATCGGTTAGTAAAACAAAATTTTGAGTCAGAATTGATAGATAATAAAACTATTAGCAAAGTACTTTTGAACCTTGAAGTTGAGGGTAATACTGTTGAAAATAGTGCAATAGTGTACAACCTGTTCTTTGCTACTTTCCCTATCACTTTTTTAAAGTAAGTTTTTAAATAAAATTTAATAAGAAATTCTCATGAAAAAATATATTTTATCATTCTTAATTATCACACTCTTAGCGAGTTGTAGTGATTACCAATTGTTGGAGCAAAATCCCAACTTACCAACCTCTGTACCTTCTTCAATTATTCTTAGAAGTGTATTGAACGGAATGAACGAAGGTGCTTGGAACGGTACAATGCGTAACAACCAGTTTTACTGTTCAAATTATGCGTATTACGATACCAATGAATACAACTGGCAATACGCTTCTTTGCAATTTACTACTTTGAAAAACGTAGTGAAATTAGAAGAAGAAGCCCTTAAAAGTGGTGCAAAAGCATTGAATCCGTATTCAGCTTTGGGTAAATTTTTAAGAGCTTACTCTTACACCAACATGACTTTAAGAGTAGGTGATTTACCTGTAAAAGATGCCTTGAAGGGTATTGAAGTAGATAAACCAAAATATGATACGCAGAAAGAAGTATTCATTCAAGTGTTAAAATGGTTAGAAGAATCAAATAATGATTTAGCTACTTTAATTACTGCTGGTGATAAATCTTTAGACGGTGATATTTATTATGCTGGTGATTTAAGAAAATGGCAAAAAGCTGTTAATACTTTTAGATTAAGAGTATTGATTCATTTAAGTAAAAAAGCAGATGATGCAGATTTGAAAGTAAAACAAGATTTTGCGGCTATCATTGCTAACCCTACTAAATATCCATTGATGACGGATGTATCAGAGTCTTTACAATATGTTTGGAGTGTAAACAACAAATATCCACGTAACCCTGATAACTTAGGAAATAATGCTACTCGTGAAAATATGTCGAAAACTTATATCGACTTATTGAAAAACAACAATGACCCACGTCTTTTTGTAGTATCAGAACCTGCTGAAGCACAAATTGCAAAAGGCTTAAAAGCTACTGATGTTGAAGCTTACGTGGGTGCAAGTTCTGGAGAAGATTTAGCGGATATGTCATCAAAAGCTGGTCGTGGAGAGTATTCTTTCCAAAGCCGTAAGCGTTATTATAGTTCATACACTGGCGAAAATACTTTCTTGGTATCTTATCCAGAAATGTGTTTCAACATAGCTGAGGCCGTTAATCAAGGTTGGGTTACTGGTAATGCACAAGATTGGTACGAACGTGGTATAAAAGCTTCGATGTCGTTCTATGGTATTTCAGATGCTACAGCTTACTTAGCACAAGCTTCTGTAAAATATGCAGGAAATAATGCAGCAGGTTTAACACAAATTTTGAGTCAAAAATATATCGCTTTCTTCCAAAATTCAGGTTATGAAGCTTATTATAACTGGCGTAGAACAGGTGTTCCAAGTTTCTTAATTGGTGCTGGAACAGGAAACGGAACAAAAATACCTTTACGTTTTAGATATCCACAATCTGAGCAATCGACTAATATTGATAATTTAAAAGAAGCCTTGACTCGCCAGTTTGGAGTAGGAATTGAAGGTGAAAATATCAATGCAGCCATGTGGTTAATTAAATAAAATACCTATCATTCAATGACAATCTCTGAATCTATCCTCCGTCAAAGACTTGATTCAATCTTTGGTCTTTATGAAATCAATGGCGCCGACGAATACGTCGGCGAACCATTAACTATCCTAGAACATAGTTTTCAAGCTGCCATGTTAGCAGAAGAAGAAGGCTATGATGAAGAAGTAATCTTAGCGGCTTTCTTTCATGATATTGGACATTTTTTGCCTAATCGTGATGAAATGAATGGTTTAGGAAACATCAGACATGAAATTGCAGGAGCTAATTTTCTGTACAAGAATGGTTTTTCAAATAGAATTGCCCTTTTAGTCAGAAATCATGTTGAAGCAAAAAGATACTTAACATTCAAGTATCCTGATTATTACCATAAACTTTCGGAAGCCAGTAAGAAAACATTGGAGTATCAAGGTGGAGTAATGACAGAAGAGGATGCAAAATCATTTGAAAGAATGCCTCTTTTCGATTTATACATTAGAATGAGAGATTGGGACGATAAAGCAAAAGAAGTAGAATTTGAAAAGCCATCTTTAGAAAAATACAAACAAATGGCTTGGAAACACATTGGTTATCGATTGAATTAAGAAACTTTAGTATCCAATAAATTTACTGCTATAAAAACGGATAGGCTGTCAGAATTCTGACAGCCTATCCGTTTTTATAAAGTTATATATTAGCTTACTCCACTACGATTGTACGAGTAATCTCTTGTGGTTTAGCAGAATTGATATTGATTGTACGAGTAATCGTATCAGTACCATCTGTGATTTCAATGGTATAAGCACCATCGTTAAGTTCTTGTAAATCAAATTTTCCATGATATGAGCGAGCATTTTTAGCAATTTTTTCAGTGTGGATAACTTGTCCAGTTTTGTCTTTGATTGAAACATTTACTGTTTTGCCAGCTACCTTATCTAAAGTAAGGTGCATGTCTAAAGTACCAACACTTTGGTACATTCCGATGGCGAAATTATTCGCTTTGTTAGCATTTGTACTTGTTTCTCCTGCGATAGGATTTGCAAAAATTGAGCTAGTTGTTAAAGTAGCAATGGCGATGATTTGTGCTAAAGTTCTCATTTTATTATTTGTTTAGATACGGTTAAATTTTTATTTTGAAATTAAAATTAAGAGGTTAAACAGTTGTTTATTAATTACTTACAAATGTTTTTTGCTTTATTGTTGAATCAAAATTAGCAGATGGCTTGATACTTTCAATTCAAAAACCAATGGTCGGTTTGCGTTATTGATAAACGGCAATTTTAGTAGGGGCGACCAAAAGTGACTTCTTCCGACTGGTCATTTTTAGGGATGAATGGCAAGTGCTTATTTAAGTGATTTTTGAGAAATGTTTCCATCATCAAAAAGAGAATTAAAACAATGAAAAAGAATGTCTGGAGATACTGAAAGTATGTCGAGAGATACATTTTTGCGGGAAATTGCGGTATTTAGTATCTCGTGATATTCTTTTAGTATCTCACGAGATACTTTTTTGCGGTATTTTGCGGTAATTAGTATGTCGAGAGATACTTCAAGTATATATGGATATACTTGAAGTATATAAAAACCGAAGAAAACCGCAAATTGTCTTGTGAGCTTAGATAGTGATTATATTTGATAAATTATCTGACTCAGAATGAAAGAGTTAAGTAGTTTTTTCGTTTTTCAATAAAGCTAACAGCCATCATGTATCATAGATTATCTCTAATCTTTATTTTTCTGATATTGTCCAATCTTAATTTTGGACAAAGAATCATTAAAGGAAAAACACTTAACAGAAGTACCAAAGAGGCTGTGCCTTACGTAAATATTGGAATTAGAAACACTAACGTTGGGACTATTTCTAATTTAGATGGAAGTTTTTCAATCGTTATTCCTCAAAAGCTCAGTTCTGATACTTTAATTTTTTCTACCCTTGGTTTTGCGAAAAGGATGATTCCTCTCAAATTGCTTGAACAAGATAAAGACCTTATTATTTATTTGATTGAGAAAATTACTTTGCTCAATCAAATTACAGTCACAGCATCTAAGCAAAAAAATAAAACTTTTGAATTGGGTAATAGGTCTTTCAATGGTGGAGTCTATGAACCAGACACCACTTATGCTGGTCGTTGTATTGCATTACTGATAGAAAACAAAGACTCTAACATCCAAAAGGGACTCGTTTTTCCTGCTTATTTGGGTAAAGTAAATCTTAGAATATTCAGAAACAACCTGAAAACATTTAAGTTTAGAATTCGATTGAATGATGTCGATAGTTTGACAGGGCAACCGAACGAAGACCTTCTTCAACAAAGTATTATTGTTGAATCTTCTATGAAAAATGGGTGGCTGAATTTTGACCTTTCTCATTTGAATTATCAAATCACAAAACCCTTTTTTGTAACATTTGAACAAATCCTTGATATAAACGATAGAACTATCATTGCAGATGGCTATAGAGATTTCATGAAAAAACATCCTGAAAGACTAAAAAATGATACTGTTGAGTTTGAAGGGAAAAAGGTAGTTCACCAAAAAATCATGAGAGGAGGTATCGATTTACCCGGAACCTTTATTGGAATATCAAGTACAAAGACTAATCTTTTTTCTTGCTTTGAGAGAGAAAATAGCTGGGGGAATTGGAAAAAAGTACACGGTATAGTATGTGCTTATGTAATACTTAATACCCAGACTCAAGCAAATAATGATGTAACAACAAGCATAGAAATTCCATATAAAGATGCTCTTGAATGTAAAATACAAAAGCTCTGTAAAGATTTTATGGACGAAAGTGCTATGAATGGAATGCAGCTCAATATTAGTAAAGGAAATAAAACCAAGTACTCTTTTAGTTTAGGTTATGCCGATATAGAAAATAATATTCGAGTTACTGATTCTACCCGTTTCCGAATAAATAGCATATCTAAAGCTATGACCTCGGTTGCATTAATCAAGCTTATGTCTGAGCGTAAACTTGATTTAGATGCACCTGTGCAAAGATACCTTCCTGATTTTCCTGAAAAAAAATATCCAATAACTACTCGACAATTGGCTGGTCATTTAGCGGGATTCCGTGACTACAAAGAGAATGATTTAAGCGATTATATTCGTACAGAACATTTTGATAATGCAACACAAGCACTGAAAGTATTTAAAGATGACTCTTTACTTTTTGAACCGAATACACAATTTCATTATTCAAGTTTTGGCTGGAGTTTAATTGGAGCAATCATTGAAGGGGCGAGTGGTGAAAGCTATTTAGCGTACATGAATAAGAATATTTGGCAACCCTTAAAATTATTCAATACTTGTGGAGATAACACAAAAAGTACAATAAACAATAGAAGTAAGTTTTATGATGCTACTGGACTGGAAAACGATTTAGGAGATTTGAGTTACAAATATGCTGGTGGAGGACTTTTATCAACGACAGAAGACTTAGTAAAATTTGGTAATGAATTACTGCATGGAAATAATTTTGATCCGAACTTAAAAAAAATACTTTTTGAAAGCCAACATACAACTGATAAAAAAGCAACGGGCTACGGCATTGGTTGGTACACAGGTAAAGACAAAAATGGTCATCGTATTTGGTATCATGCGGGCGACTCATTTAGTGGTAGCTCGTATTTAATTATTTATCCAGACGATGATATTGTCATTGCCTTTCTTGGGAATTCGCAAGCGGGAGTTTTATTTGATATTCAGAAAATAGGAGAGCTGGTTTATGGAGAGTAACCTGTGTTTAGAAAGTATTTATAAATAATTAAATTGGTCAAAAAGCAAAAAGGGCAAGTAAACCCGCCCTTTTCAACTCATACGTCTATAAACTATAACAATTCATAAATACCAGCTACGCCTTGGCCGCCACCAACGCAAGCCGATACCATGCCGTATTTTTGATTTCTACGACGCATTTCATTAAATAATTGTATCGAAAGTTTCGCTCCCGAACAGCCCAGCGGATGTCCTAAAGCAATAGCTCCACCATTTACATTTATCTTGGAGCGGTCTAAATCTAACTCTTTGATGACCGCCAATGACTGTGCCGCAAAAGCTTCGTTCAGTTCTATTTGGTCGATGTCGTTGATACTTAATCCTGCTCTTTTCAAAGCTAATGGAATCGCTGCTACAGGTCCAATGCCCATGATGCGTGGTTCAACGCCAGCCGTTGTATAAGTAACCATTCTGGCGATAGGTTCAAGATTTAATTTTTTTACCATCGCTTCTGACATTACCATTACAAAAGCTGCACCGTCTGAAGTTTGAGAAGAATTACCCGCCGTTACTGTTCCGCCAGCGGCAAAAACAGGTTTTAAATTAGCTAAAGCCTCCATCGTTGTCCCAACTCTTGGTCCTTCGTCAGTATCCACTACGTACTCACGGTTTTTCTTTTTGCCAGTATTGGCATCAAAATAAGTTTCCTTTACCGTAATCGGTACGATTTCATCTTTGAATAAACCATTCGCTTGTGCGGCCAAAGCTTTGGTATGAGATGCTACCGAAAATTCATCTTGCTCTTCACGAGAAATCTTGAATTGTTCACGTACTTGTTCGGCTGTTAAACCCATGCCGATATAATAATCTGGATGTTTCTGAGCAATTTCAAAATTCAATGCCATTTTGTAGCCCGTTGTAGGTACTAAAGACATAGATTCTGCTCCGCCAGCAATGATACAATCTGCTAAACCCGAATGAATTTTAGCAGAAGCCAAAGCGATGGCTTCTAAACCTGAACCACAATAACGATTGATAGTAAAACCGGGTACATTTTGTGGCAAAGACAAAAGAGCAATATAGCGAGCAATTTGCATTCCTTGCTCTGCTTCTGGCACGGCATTTCCTACAATTAAATCATCTACACGAGTAGGGTCTAAAGCAGGTACTTGTGCCACCAAATGTTTGATAACTTCCGCTGCCAAATCATCGGGTCTTGTAAAACGGAAAACACCTCTTGGGGCTTTTCCAACAGCGGTACGATAGCCCGCTACGATATATGCGTTCATTTCTTTTTGCTTTAAGCCATAAGCTGTAAGCTTTAGGCAGGGACAATAACAAATACTTCGTTAGATAATTGAAATAAAACCAATTCGTAAAAGCAAAGACTATATAAGCTTATAGCCTATCGCTTGTATTCCATACCAAACTTTGGAATATTACCAGGGCAAAGACTAAATAAGCCTACAGCTTACAGCCTATCGCCTACTGCTAATTCCTTAACGGTTTTCCGCCATTTAATAAACTTTGGATACGCTCTAAAGTCTTTTTCTCTGCCGAAAGCGAAAGGAAAGCTTCACGTTCTAAGTCTAATAAGTACTGTTCTGAAACCAATTGTGGATAACTCAAATCTCCTCCAGAAATTACGTAGGCTAATTTCTCCGCAATTTTGGCATCATGTTCTGAAATGTATCTTCCCATTTTCATTCCTTGAATACCTGCTTTGAAAAGAGCAATGCCTGCTTTGCCTTGTACTTTAATATCAGTACGTTTTTTAGGCTGAGTATAACCAGCTTCGGCTAATTCAATAGCGGCTTGTTTAGCATCGGCAATCAAGCGAGAGCGATTCAAAACAATTTCATCACCACGACGCAAGTAATTCATTTCAAAAGCTTCCTGTGCTGAAGTACTTACTTTTGCCATCGCAATATTCATAAAGGCATTTTGCAAAGTATTCAATTCTGGGTCGCCATTTTTGTATAAATCTGAGCAACGCAAAGCCATTTCTTTTGTTCCGCCTCCAGCAGGAATCAAACCTACGCCAACTTCTACCAAACCCATATAAGTTTCAGCACCAGCCACTACTCTGTCGGCATGAAGATTGATTTCGCAACCACCACCCAAAGCCAGAGAATGCGGAGCAACCACCACAGGAATCGAAGAGTATCGTACTCGCATCATCGTTTGTTGGAATTGAGCAATCATCATATTGATTTCATCATACTCCTGCTCAATCGCAAACATGAATAACATCGCCAAATTTGCCCCAGCCGAAAATGCTTCTGTACTATCATTTCCAATAACCAAACCACGGAAGTCTTTTTCTGCCAAAGCAATGGATTTCTGAATACCTTCAATCACGCCAGCACCCATCGTATTCATTTTTGAACGGAATTCTAAACCTAAAATGCCATCGCCCAAATCATAGACATTGCTTTCTGCATTTTTCCAGACGATATTATTTGAAAGATTTTCTAAAATAATGAAGGATTCTGTACCTGGAATTACTTTATACGATTTCGTCGGAATATCATAATACAAGCGTTTTCCACCTTCTCTTTTGTAGAAAGTTTTTGCTCCCGAAGCCAACATTTCATGCACCCAATCTGCCGATTTCATGCCTTCGTTTTGCATTAGTTCAAGCCCTTTTTCTACACCAATAGCATCCCAAGTTTCAAATAAGCCGATTTCCCAACCAAAACCTGCACAGATGGCGGCATCAATTCGGTATAATTCATCTGAAATTTCTGGGATACGTTTCGTTACATAACTAAATCCATCTAAAATAGTCTTTCTGTAAAATTCGCCTGCTTTACCTTTGTCGGCCAATAAAACTGCAAAGCGGTCTTTCAAAGCCAAGGTTTTGGTTTGTTCAAAAACGGAGAATTTTACTTTTTGTGAAGGTTCGTACTCGAAAGTTTTAAGGTTCAATGCCAAAATTTCTGATTTGCCATTTGCTCCTTTGATTTTCTTATAAAAACCTTGACCAGTTTTATCGCCCAACCATTTATTTTCTTGGAGTTTCTTCACCATTGCTGGTAAAACAAAAGTGTCCTTAGCGTCGTCGTCGGTTAAACCAGCGAATAAATTATTAGAAACGTTGATGGTGGTATCTAAACCTACAACGTCAGACAAGCGGAAAGTACCAGATTTCGGGCGACCAACCACTACCGAAGTAAGTTTATCAACTTCTTCTACCGTCAGCCCCATTTCTTCTACTACTTGCATGGTTTTCATCATCGAGTACACACCCACACGGTTGGCAATGAAAGCAGGAGTATCTTTACACAAAACGGTAGTTTTACCCAGAAAACGGTCGCCGTAGTGCATCAAGAAATCAATCACCGAAGCATCAGTAGCAGGCGTTGGAATGATTTCCAACAATTTCAGGTAACGAGGAGGATTGAAAAAGTGTGTTCCGCAGAAATGTTTTTGAAAATCTTCCGAACGTCCTTCTGCCATTAAATGAATCGGAATCCCCGAAGTATTAGAAGTAATCAAAGTACCTGCTTTACGAAAAGCATCTACTTTTTCATATAAAGATTTTTTTATCGCTAAATTTTCAACCACAACTTCAATTACCCAATCGTATTGATTGATTTCCGAAAGGTTATCATCAAAGTTTCCTAATTTAATTCTGTTGGCAAAAGAGGCAGAATATAATGCTGCCGGATTAGCCTTTAAAGTTTGTTGAAAGGCTGTGTTCACGATGCGATTTCGTACCGCAGGATGTTGAATACTCAGCCCTTTAGCTTTTTCTGCATCGTTGGGTTCTTTCGGAACAATATCCAAAAGCATGACCTCAACGCCAATATTAGCAAAATGGCAAGCAATACGACTTCCCATAATCCCAGAGCCAAGTACGGCTACTTTTCTAATTGAACGGTTCATGTTGTTTGTTTTATAAAAAATATAGGTAAAGTTAAATAAAAATAAATTTGTTATGCAAGCATACTATTTATTTATTTCAATATTTTCTAAAACAAAAATCCCCACCAACGGTAGGGATTTTATGTATTAACCTTTTCTAAAAATTCACACGAAAAGTGTAAATGCCTTTGATACTCATTGGTAAAAAAAACGAGTATTTATACTTTAAGTATATTTAATTCTTTTGTCATTAAGTAATCTGTCTGCTCATCATCTCCCAGCACAAAAATATGTGTCCCACTTATTTCAAACCCCCAGCTTTTATAAAAGTTAAGTGCTTTTAAATTATACTCCCAAACACCCAACCAGAGCAGGTCACAGCCGACAGCCTTTGTTTTTTCAATACATTGTTCAAGTAAATAAGCTCCTAGTTTTTTCCCATGATATGCCTTTTTTACATAGATACGTTCAAGTTCAAGAGCATTTCTGTCAGAGAACTCTGCTTTATTTACTCTTAGTTTGGCATAACCTACCATTTCTTCATCCAATTCAACCATTAAGAAAATCGTACCTTCTGTTTTAATTTCACTTAATAGCTGTTCTTGACTAAAATGTTTAGACAGGTACGCTTGCAGGTTTTCAGGAGTATTTTGATGCCCGTAAGTTTCGATAAAAGTCTGTTCACCAAGCTTACAAAGTATTGCTACATCTGTGCTATTTGCTTCTTTAATTTGAGGGTTATTACTCATAAGTAACGAGCTTTTTAAACGTATATTATTATTCTTTACAAATAAACCATTTTCTATTTATAATAAAAAATGCTTAATTTATATCAACTTATACTTTTTAGGCATAAATAGAAAATACCGCACTTATCCATTTACTTTTTGATTTTAACATATTAAACGATGGATTTTAGACAGTTAACTTATTTTTTGGGAGTCGCTTCTGAGCTTCATTTTTCAAAAGCATCAGAAAAATTGTTCATTGCTCAGCCAGCTTTGAGCAGGCAAATACAGCAATTAGAAAAAGAATTGGGTGTTTTATTATTTGAACGTGATAAGCGAAATGTAAAACTTACGCCAGCGGGAGAGTATTTGAGTAATGAAGCACAAAAAATACTCTCTCAATTAGATAATATCAAACACAGAACGCAATTGATTCATAATGGAGAGGAGGGAGAAATTAGAATTGGACATCCCGGTTCGGCGATTTACTCGGTTATTCCGCCACTTTTGTCGGCTTTAAAATTGTTTTTTCCGAACATTAAAACCAATTTATCTGAAATGCTTGATAGCTCTGTGATTGAAGCATTGAAGAAACATGAAATTGACGTTGCTTTTATTCGGGAACTCCATCCTGATAAGTATCTTACCGCAAAAGTTGTTTTTAGAGAACCTTTTGCGTTAATTTTACCAGAAAGCCATCCCATCAATGAAAATAACTTTGAAAGTTTGGCACAAGTAAAAAATGATAATTTTATTTTACCACCACGAAATTCAAGTTCGGTGTATCATGATTTACTCTTGAGGATTTGTGAGCGAGAAGGTTTTTTGCCGAATATTGTGCATGAATCAAACTATGGGGCAACGATTTTGAAATTGGTTGAACATAATTTGGGGATTTCGGTAATGCCAATTTCATATAAATTTAGTTCGGCAATGAAAGTGAAATTTATCGAAATGAAAAACATTCCAGAACGAACGAATCTATCAATCATCTGGCGAAAAGACGATACCAATCCTGTTTTACAGAATTTCCTGAAAGTATCAGAGTCTTTAGATTTTAGTGATGCACGCTTGTTAAAATAACATTTAATTTCCTGATTATGGCAGCTTTAGATAATATCGATTTACAAATATTACAGTTTTTGCAAGCGAATGCTTTGATGACAAACAAAGAAATTGCTTCAAGATTGAACCTCACGACTACGCCTATTCATGAAAGAATAAAACGTTTGGAAAACGAAGGCGTAATCGAAAAATATACAGCCATCCTGAATAAATCTAAATTGGGGAAAAGTCTGGTGGTTTTGGTAGATGTAACGCTGAAAGAACACGCAGCGAGTTTTTTGGAACAGTTTGAAAAAGATGTCTTACTCTTGCCCGAAGTAGTAGAATGCTATTGTATTTCGGGTGGTTCTGATTTTCTGTTGAAAGTATTGGTGAAAGATATGGATGAGTATCGCCATTTTATTTTACATAAATTAGCGACACTCTCGAATATTGGAAATGCCCAAAGCAGGTTTGTTGTCAACGAAATAAAAAGCCAAACGCCTGTACCGATTAATTTGTGATTGAGTGAGTAGGTTAGTTTCCTAAAGAAAATCAATCACTAAATCACAACTCACTCATTCACAGATTATTTAACCGCAGGTGGTGGGGTTTTCTTGCCTCCGAAAACAGAAATATTTACATATCGTTTTGGAGCTAGTCTGAAATCAATTAAAAGCTTATCTAAATCTGCTACCGAACGATTCAAGTTAGTATAAAGTGAATCGTCTTTCAACAGTTTACCCATTGAACCTTGCCCTTTTTCAATGCCTTGCATAATGCGTTGTAGTCCTTCTAAAGATTTTTGAGTGGTGGCTACCGCTTCGCTAATTTTCAAGGCATTTAGCGAATCTGCCATTGTGTTAAATTTACCAATCAGTGGTTTTAAACTTCTTTCTGTTTCAATTAAATTACCAGAAAGGGTTTTCATATTGGCAGAAATTCCTGCTAAGTTATTTCTATTTTCGTTGATAGTAGCATTCAATGAAGAAGTTAAAACACCAACGGAACGATCTGAATTTTTTACAAAACCATTTACCACAACACCTGTATTTTCAAAACTTTTAGCAACGATACGAAGCGATTTTGTTAGGGAATCAAGATTTTGAATCAATGGAAGGGCTTTTTCTTTTAATAAATCAGTTACGCCTGTTTCAGAAGAAGCAACTAGATTTCCACCATCGTCAATGAATTTCCCTGTGAATTTACCCATTTCAATTCTGATGAGTTTTCCACCTAATAATCCATCAGAAGCTAAAACAGCTTTGGTGCCTTCTGGTAATTGTAAATCTTTACGGATACTGATTACTACTTTTACGTGATTGTTTTCCCCTTTTATTAACTCAACAGCCTTTACTTGCCCAATTTTCATTCCACTTAATGAAACTTGATTGGCGGCTGTTAGTCCTTGTACGTCTTTGTAGATTACTACGTATTTATTTTCTTGGGTAAAGAAATCTTGTCCTTTTAAAAAATTGAATCCTAGGTATAAAATTACAAAGGTTGTAAGGGCAAGTATTCCTATTTTGGTTTCTTTAGAGATGTTCATGTGTTGATTATTGAAGTTTTAGCAATTGATTAATCGGAACAAATGTGATTTTTTGCTAGAAACAATCAATTATTCTAATTTTCAATTTCTTCTTTATATGATTTGAATGCTCTGAAAATAGCTTCTGCAACATCGTTTTGACCAGACTGAGAAGCTAAATATTGTTCTTCGTTTTTATTGGTTAAAAAACCAGCTTCTACCAAAACACTTGGCATTGCGGTTTCCCAAAGTACTAAAAAACCAGCTTGTTTTACACCGTAGCTATGTCTTTCAGTTTTTTGTTTGAATTGTTTTTCAATTTTTTGTGCCAACTTAATACTATTCATCATAAAGGCACTTTGGTAATTTGCCATCATGATATGCCCTAATGGAGAATTCGGATTAAAGCCATTATAGTTTTTTTCATAATTGGCTTCTTGCAAAATTACGGAGTTTTCTCGCTTTGCCACATCAAGGTTGCTACTTGTTTTATGTAACCCCATTGTGTAGGTCTCAGTTCCTGCAAGTTTAGAGGAATGATGTGCATTGCAATGTACCGAAATAAATAAATCTGCTTTATTTCTATTGGCAATGGCAGAACGTTCGTGTAAATCTACAAAGACATTTTTTGTACGAGTATAAATTACTCTTACTTCTGGATATTCATCTTTGATTCTTTCTCCTAGTTCTAAAACAATTTTAAGGGCTATTTTAGATTCGTCGTTGCTGGCACCGTGGCAACCTGGGTCTTTCCCGCCATGACCAGCATCCAGTACAACGGTTCTTACTCTGGTCTGCAATGAAACAGGCTGATTTGCTGATTCTTCAACAAGTGAATCTTGAAAAGTAAAACCACTGAGCGAGCAAATCCAAGTGATTATTAAAAAACCTTTAACAAACTTTAACATTATTTTCGGGTTGGTACGCTATGTTCAACAAGTAATGAAGTATTTTTGTGCGTTGTTTAATAAAAGACAAATATAAATTTTAAAGACTTCTGAAAAAAGCAATCCACATATTCAGTATAGTAATTAGCTTACTTTTAGGGCTTTTAACGCTAAATCAGTCTTCTGCTCAGAGATTATTGGGCGGAAAACCCTATAAGCCTAAAGCCAGTAAAGCTAATACAGTAATTCCTAAAGATACTGCTAGTTTAGACTCTACTAAGAAAAGTCTTACAAAAAGCGTACCTGATTCTTTAAAAAAAGAAAGTGATCTTACCACTACGGTTATTTACTCTGCCAAAGACTCTACCATTATGGATACCGAAAACCAAGTGGTGTATCTGTATGGTGAAGCCAAAGTTACTTATGGTGATGTTTCACTGGAAGCAAATTTCATTCAGCTCGACTGGGCGAAGAATGTAGTGTCTGCTCATGGAACTAAAGATTCGACGACGAATAAAATCGTTGGAAAACCCATTTTTAAACAAGGTGGCGAGCCTTATGATGCAGAGGAAATCAGGTATAATTTTAAAAGTAGAAAGGCTTTTATCAAAGGACTTATCACCACGCAAGGCGATGGTTTGATTCAAGGGGAAAAAGTGAAAAAAGATAATGAAGATAACCTTTATATCAGAAACGCTATTTATACTACTTGTAATCTGGAACATCCCCACTTTAATATTCGGGCTACTAAAATTAAGGTGGTTGGTAAAAGGGAAATTGTAGCAGGCCCTTTCCATTTTGAGTTGAATGAGATTCCTTTACCAATTGGTTTACCTTTTGGTTTCTTCCCTTATAAACCCCCTCAAGAATCAGGTACTTCTGGAATTATCATGCCTACTTATGGTGAAGAACCACAAGGTAGAGGTTTCTTTTTGCGGGATGGTGGTTATTATTTTGCTTTAAGTCCGAACATCGGTTTAAGACTTACAGGTGAGATTTACTCGAAAGGAAGTTTCGGGATTGCTGCCAATTCACAGTATATCAAACGCTATCGCTATTCAGGTACTTTTAATTTGAATTTCAGAAAAAGTAATAATGGTAGCGAATTCGACCGCCAGTCGAGAAGTGACTATGGTATTCAATGGTCGCATTCACCACAAAGTCGTGGAAATTCTAGTTTCTCGGCATCGGTTAACTTACAAAGTAATTCAAACAGTCAGTACAATAGTGTCAATAC
Organism: Arcicella gelida; assembly: GCF_034931025.1. Classification (NCBI taxonomy): domain Bacteria; kingdom Pseudomonadati; phylum Bacteroidota; class Cytophagia; order Cytophagales; family Flectobacillaceae; genus Arcicella; species Arcicella gelida. Next base: position 55,780 of record NZ_JAYGIL010000015.1, read on the forward strand.
AAGTAGTTATATTTCTACGGCTTTAAACTCTTCCGTACAATATTCACGCAATTTTGGACAAACCATTCGTACAAGTTTAAGTTTACAGGCTGACCAAAACACAGTAACGAAGGCAGTAAATGTCAATACCAATTATACTTTTGGTTTGAACCAGTTTCAGCCTTTTAAGAAGAAAAATGCTGTTACCGACCGTTTTATCGACCAATTCCGTATGGGTTTAGATGTTTCTGGAACGTATGGAATCACCAACCAAGTAGCATTAACCAACCGTTCTTACAACAACTTTGGTTATACTGTTTATAGAACCATTGATACACTTGACCTTGACCCAACCAGACCTGTTATCATCGACCCTAGAACAGCCGCCAATTCAGCAACGAATCTTGCCAGAGACGGTGTAATTCCATTCAACTTATCAACTTTACCAGAGTTGTTAAAGAATGCCCAGTTCAAGGCACAATACAGCATTCCGATTTCATTACCCAATATCAAAATTGGTAAGTACATTAACTTAACGCCTGGTTTTAACTTTTCTGGAAACATTTATCAACAGAAGTATAGATACGAGTTCAAAAAAGTTAATGATTTAGCAGCTGTTTATAGTAAAGATACTACTTCGAAAAAAGGTGCAGTAGCTATTGATACACTGAGAGGCGGTGCATTTTATGCAGATTACACTTATGCTTTCTCGATGAGTATGAATACTCGTTTGTACGGAACAGTGAGATTCAAAAAAGGGAGATTAGAAGGCATACGCCATACATTATCTCCGTCTTTAAGTATTAACTATACTCCCGATTTTACAGACCCGAAATATGGTTTTTATCAAACGGTTCAAATCAATAATAGAGTTCATAAATACCAAAAAGGAGAGACCATTCCAAGTTCTTTAGCGGGACAAGAAACGCTTCCGGGTGATTTCTTGAACATCTCAAGCTTTAACCCTTCGCAAACCAACCGTGGTAGTCAGTCTGGAGGGATAAGTTTTGGGATTCAGAATACTCTAGAAGCGAAACTCAGGGCGAAGTCGGATACAGCACAGAAAGAATCAGAGAAAATGATGTTGATTGATAACTTCTCGTTGACTGGAAATTATAACTTCTTTGCTACACAATACAAACTTTCTAACTTGAATTTCGGAGCGAATTCAAGAGTGAAAAAATTTGACATCAATTTGGGTGGTTCGTTAGATCCATACAAATATGTAAATGATGGATATTCAACTTCGGGACGTAGAATTGATACTTTGTTAATCAGTGTGGGCGAAGGTTTTGCCAAATTGGCAAGCTTAAACTTCTCGGTAAGTAAAAGCTTTAAACCTGCAGTAGCCGATAAAAAGAAACAAAATAGCAATGGTACTGAAGGACAAATGAATCAAATCAATAGAAATATCAACGATTATGTTGATTGGTCTGTGCCTTGGAGTTTCCAGTTTGGTTTTAACTATAATATGAACAAAACAGGTTTTGCACCTGCTACGATTGTAAGTGCGATGACTTTCAAAGGTGATGTGAAGCTGACCGAGAAATGGAATTTTACCTTGAGTTCTGGTTATGATTTTGTGAATAAAGGAATTTCACTAACCAACATTAGTATTCATAGAGATTTACACTGTTGGGAAGCTAATTTCGACTGGACGCCAATCGCCAGTCCATATTATGGTCGTTCAAGCACTTACAATTTCACCATCAGAGTAAAATCAGCGTTATTACAAGAATTAAAACTTTCACGTAGAAATACTTTCTATGATAAAGGAGGATTTTAATAGCTAAGATTTTTGCCTTGTGAGGGATGTATCCCTTAAAAATAAGTATTCCATCATCAGCCCAATTCGTTATTACGAGTTGGGCTGATTTGTTTATTGCAAAATGTATTTATTGGTCTGTATATCAGTGTCAAAACGTTCTTCAAAGAGTTGCTTTCATTCCAAAGAAAGTGTCAAAGTTTCTAATAAAAGTACTCATTTGAATATTTATTTACCGTATAATAAATATCCATATAATTTCTTCCTGTTTTAAGGTTAAACAATCAATAATTTTTATACGTTTGTTAAGGCAAATGATTGGTAGCAAGCACCTGATTTTCGACACCGATTACCTTTCTTCTTGCAACATACTTCGTAATATATACTTATTGGGGAAAATTGAATACTAAACACTATTATTCCATAAGACATTCTACGAAGGACGCTCTCTAAAATCTTTTTTCTAACATAATAAAACTTACTGGTAATGAGTGCATCCAACAAAATTTCAGCTGTTTTGAACGAAGCCGACAAAATAGCAGCAATTGCTTTCTTGCAACAAGCAAAAGAGCAATTACCTTTTTTAATTAGTACCCCAGCAGACCAAAGTCCTAGCAGAGTAATGGGTTCTAAAAGCGTTGAATATGTGTTACTGTGCTTGGAGGGCGCTAAAAGCTATCCCAACAAAATGACAGGCGATTTCGATACCCAAGAATTTGAAAAAGATGTAGTATTAATTAATCAGCTAAGAAGTATTAAACTAGCAGTAGCAGATTTATTAGACAGAATAGACGACACAATGTTGGCAGCCAGTGCCGATGCAATGATTGCTTCGGATAAAGTATATAAATTATTGAAGGTAGCATGCAAAGAAGACGGTTCAATGAAAGATTTAGTCGATAGAATTGCCCAACGATACAAAAGACCATCCTCTAAAAAACCTAAAAAGGATAACAATCAGTAATTAAAGTTATTAATATTCTAACCTGCGTAGCTTATCATTTATAAAAGGTAGGCTACGCTATTTTTTTTAATAAAGCACCAACAAAATTTGTTCAATACTGATTAGAAATTGTTGGTGTGTCAGCAAAAAAAGGTGAATACTGATTAGAAATTAATGGCATGTCAGCAAAAAATAGTGAATACTGATTATAAATTGATGGCGTGCCAGTAAAAAATGGTGAGTACTGATTAGAAATTGTTGGTGTGTCAACAAAAAATGGTGAATACTGATTAGAAATTGTTGGTGTGTCAGCAAAAAATAGTGAATACTGATTATAAATTGTTGGCGTGTCAGCAAAAAATGGTGAATACTAATTGAAAATTAGTGGAGTGTCAATAGAGTTTATTTAATGATGATTAAAAATTAATGAGGTGTTAATAAAATCAGGTTGATAAAGAAGCTTTATAGGCTTTAATTCTTTATTTGAAATGGAACGATTGATTTAAAAAAAGATGAGCTGACACAAAATTGTCTTAGCTGATTGATTCTTAGATATTTGTGTGATAATTAAGCTTTTAATTAGGTGTAAATAATCAAATTTTTTCAGAAATCAGGACAAAACCAACAATATTATTACTTATGACACAGTTTTAGAGACTATACGATGAGTAAAATTATTCTTAAATTTGCCAATCTTTTTGAATAGATTTTACGTACAGTAAATAGTCAGCAACTTTCATACAAGCAATCGAAATATTATGGAAACAGAACTTAACAAAGACCAAAAAACAATCCTCAACAGTATTGGTTATTATCAAATTATAGGTGGAGTTACAGGTATTGGCTTTGCCATTTATCAACTATCACAAAGCAATGTTATTAATCAAACAATAGCAATTCTTTATTTATTTTGTTTAGCTGTTAGTGCTTTATCGGTGTATAGTGGGCAGTTACTTGTGAAAGGAAAACATAACAAAGGCTTACCATTTGCATTGCTTAGTCAAGTATTACAAGTATTTAATTTTACGCTTTCAGGCTTTACTCTAAAATTTGTGGCGGGCATCATGCTGTCGTTGGGTATTAGTTATACCGAAACATTTAAAATTATCTCAGGTTTTTCTCTAGCAGAAAACACAATCAGCTTTGATGCAAGCGATAATTCAATTATTATCTCGATTAATATTGTAGCGTTATTTTTAGTATATCTTATCGACAAGATACAAAATGACATAGAAGATAAAGAGATAGCACTTGAGAATGAAGCGAATAAAACGATTTATTAGATACAAATTTGAGTTTTAATTCAGGTCTTAGGGTTTCCTAGGACCTGAATTGGTTATTAGAGGACGCTGTTGATTTTATAGTTGAATTAATCATAAAAGTCAATTACCTTTTATAAAGATTCAAAATGGAATATCAAATTCTTAGTAATGATAGGATAAGAAATCAAAAGAATTTAATTTGCGTGAAAATTTCACGAATATGCTGATCAGATTTGTATTAAATAATGTTTTGTCTTTCGGTAAACAGAAAGAATTTAATCTGTTCCCTAACAAACGATTAGGAACTCTGAAAGAACATATTTATAAATTTCAAGACTTTGAAGTATTGAAACTATCTGCCATATATGGAGCGAATGGAGCGGGTAAATCTAATCTAATTCATGGGTTAGCCATGCTGAAATATTTGATTTTAGAAGAACACATTCCATCAAAATTAAAAAATGGACAATTCAAGTTTCAAGAGAATAAATCAGAGACTCCTCAATTGATTGCAATTGAGTTTATGCAGAATGATAGTACTTTTTATTATGGAATAGAGATAAAAAATGGGATTGTTTTAACTGAAGAATTATATGAATCTGGAATGGGAGTGAAAGGGGATATTTTAATTTATGAAAGAAAAACAGATTCAGCAGAGAAAACCACTATTAAATTTTCAGAAAAATTTGAGAAGGATGAAAGAATTCAAATTATAAAAGAAGTTTTACTTCAAGAGTTTGTAAAACCTAATAAGCCTATTTTAAAATTACTTGCCAATAGAGATAATGAAAACCTCAAAATTGTAAAAAAAGCATTTGAATGGTTTGAAAAATCTTTAACTATTATTATGCCTGGTTCTAAGGCAACTGCGTTGCCACAACGTATAGATTTAGATGCTGATTTTAAAAAATTTGTGGATAAAGTAATGTGTTCCTTTAATATTGGCATCACAGATTTATCAATAGAAAAGATAGCCATTGAAGATTATTTTGGCAAAAATGACCAAAATGAGATTGATAAAATTATAGAAAAGATAGACGAAGCACCAAATGAAATGCTTTCTCGTCGCTTTAATAGTGGTGAAGAGTTAAATTTCGTTAAAGAAGGTAATCAGATTTTTGTAAAAAGAATACAATTGAGTCATAAAGGTGCAGATTCAATGATTGTTACATTTGATATGAATGAAGAATCTGATGGGACTACCAGATTATTAGATTTCACACCAGCCTTTGAAGGACTAATTAGTAAGAATAAAGTCTATGTAATTGATGAAATTGAAAGAAGTATCCACCCTTTGTTGATTAAAGAATTGGTTAAAAAGTTCTCCTTAGATACGGAAACAAAAGGACAACTTATATTCACAACTCATGAATCCAATTTATTAGACCAAGAAATTTTCAGACAAGACGAAATTTGGTTTGCTGAAAAAGATGATTCTGGAAATACTGATTTGTACTCTTTGAGTGCTTTTAAGGAACATAAAACAATTGATATTCAAAAAGGGTACTTAAATGGAAGATACGGCTCAATCCCTTTTTTAGGAAATTTACATGACTTAAACTGGCATCATAATGTTACTGAGGAACAGACCATTTAATAGAGAAGAGCCTGAAAGAAGTGCCACAAAAATCTACATCTTTTGTGAGGGTAAAGATAGAGAATTCAAGTATTTTCAGTACTTCGAAGGCATTGATTCAAGATTGAATCTTATTGTACATGAGTTAGATTCAAGTGATGATAATTCTCCTAAAGGTTTGTTGCTATTAGCACAAAATTCTCTGATAAAAAGTAATGAGAATTTAGAACCTAAATATGATTACAGAGAAGGTGATAAAGTATGGATTGTTTTAGATACAGATGAAGACAAGACTAGTAGCCGTCAGCCTCAATTAATGGGATTAAGAGCTTATTGTGATAACAAAACAAATTGGAATGTTGCTCAAAGTAATCCATGTTTTGAGGTTTGGCTATATTATCATCAAGAAAATGATAAACCAGATTTTGAAGGTTTAGAAGTATGTAATGAATGGAAGCCTTTTGTAGGCAAAACAATTAAAGGAGGATTTAATCCTCGAAAACATCCTATTCTTATTCAAAAAGCTATTGTTAATTCTGAGCCACATTTTCAAGCCAACAATGATGGTTTCCCAGTCGTTGCAACTACAGAAGTATTTAAACTTGCTAAAGATATTTTATCAATAGGTAAAATTAAAGACAAGATTAATAGTGAATTATTGAAAAATAATGAGGAAAACCTATTGTAATGGCACTCCGCTCAATTTCCCCTCCAAAAATTTAACATAACAATAACGATTTTTATACTTACTTTTGCAACCCAAAATTTTAGGTGTAAATGCAAGAGAATCAATATATTAGTTTGTCGCCCACTACAGTTGTGCAAGCAAATACTTTTTCAAAGGAAGCTTTCGGGAAAGATTTTGCTTGGGGAATAGCCATGGCTGCTTTCCAAAACGAAGGTGCTTGGGATAAAGATGGCAAAGGAGAATCTATCTGGGATAAGTTTTCACACAAAAAGAATAAAATAAAAGATCAGCAAAACGCTAAAATCGCTTGCGATTTCTACCATCGTTTTGAAGAAGATATTTTACTGGCAAAATCGCTCAATTTTAATACTTTCCGTTTTTCTATTGCTTGGACACGTATCTTGCCGCATGGTACTGGCAAGGTAAATCAGGCTGGATTAGAGTTTTATCATCAAGTAATAGACTGCTGTTTAGAAAACGGATTAGAACCTTACGTTACGCTTTATCACTGGGATTTACCCCAAAACTTAGAAGACAAAGGCGGTTGGACAAACCGTGATATTATCGACTGGTTTTCGGATTACTGCGAAGTCGTTACTCGTGAATTTGCTGCCAAAGTAAAGTATTGGTTAGTCCTGAATGAACCCGCAGGTTTTACAGGTTTGGGTTATATGACGGGCTATCATGCACCCGGACGTTTGGGAATGAGGAATTTCTTACCAGCCGTGCATCACGTAGCAATGTGCCAAGCTGAAGGTGGAAGAATTATCCGCAGAAATGTACCAGAAGCAGTAATTGGTACTACTTTTTCATGTTCATTTATTGAGCCTTTTACCGATAATGAAAATGATAAAAGAGCAGCCAAACGCATTGATGCTTTATTGAATCGTTTATTTCTTGAACCTACTTTGGGTTTGGGTTATCCTGTGCATGAATTGCCTTTTCTTCAAAATATGATAAAAAAGTATGTTCATGCGGGTGATATGGAGAAACTGGCTTTTGATTTCGACTTTATTGGCGTACAGAACTACTTTAAATTGGTAGTGAAAAGTGCTTTTTGGATTCCTTATTTGAAGGCTCTTGAAGTAAAACCCAAAACTAGAAAGATTGATAATGTAACGGACTTGGGTTGGGAAGTGTCGCCTGATGGAATGTACAATATTTTGAAACAGTTTGGAGAATACAAAGACATCAAACAAATCATGGTGACGGAAAACGGTGCGGCTTTTAAAGATGAATTGATTGAAGGAAAGATTAACGACAGCGAAAGAATAGCTTTCTACCAAAGTTATTTGCAACATATTTTGAAAGCAAAACAAGAAGGAGTAAATATAAACGGCTATTTGGCGTGGACACTGACAGATAATTTCGAATGGACTGAAGGTTATAAACCAAGATTCGGTTTAGTTCACATAGATTTCAAAACCCAACAAAGAATAGTCAAAGAATCGGGGAGATGGTTTGAGGAATTTCTTAGGTAATAATTTGAAGATTTGGAAATTTGAAGATTTGAAAATGAAATATAATGTTTCAAATCTCTCATTTTCAAATTTCCAAATCATCAAATTTTCAAATTAACATCATCTTTCAATAAACTCCTTAAATGCCTTTCTATAAGTATCAGAAATCGGTAAAAATACTTTGCCGATTTGTACTTTTTCTCGGTGAACAGATTCTATCCATTCTAAAGCTACGATATAAGAATTGTGTATTCTGACGAATTGTGTTTCGGGCAATTGAGCTTCTAAAGCTTTGAGCGTCTGCAAAGCCACTACTTTCTGCTGTGTGGTGTAAATCGTAACATAATCTTTCAAACCTTCAATATACATAATCTCCGACAAGCGAATTTTCACCAGTTTTGTACCATCTTTTACAAAAATAAAAGCTTGTGTTGCATCTGTTTTATTGATGATTACTTCTTTGATTACCTTCTCTTGTATGACAGGTGCTTGTGGTTGTTGTTGAACAGAAACTGTCGTATTCAATCGTAAAGAAGCTTTTTCAACAGATTTTAAGAATCTTTCAAAAGTGATTGGTTTTAATAAATAATCTAATACATCTAATTCATAGCCTTCGATAGCGTATTCAGAATAAGCCGTGGTGAGAATGATTAAAGGTTTTTTCTGTAAAATCTTTAACAAAGTAATGCCAGTAATCTCAGGCATTTGTATGTCCGAGAAAAGAATATCAACCGTATTGTCTCTAAGAAAATCTAAAGCCTTTAATGGGTCTGAAAAAGACTGTACTAACTGTAAATACGGTACTTTTTTCACGTAAGTTTCCATTAAACTACGAGCCAAAGGTTCATCTTCAACAATGATACAAGTATGGGGCATCTTTTTGAATTGACAGTTTTGAGTTGTGAATTATGAATTAGCGAATTGTGATTGATTGAGTTTTTAATAGCTTTTCTGATTACTAGACATCTTTATGTTATTTATGTAGCGGCAAACCCTTGCGGTTGCCGTTATGTTTGAGGCAACCGCAAGGGTTTGCCGCTACCCACACCATTTATGTAAAAACATAATTTGAAAAGCTACTAAAAATCACTCAATCGCTCATTCACAATTCATTAAATCATAAGCGTTAATTTTACTTTATAATCCGTTTCTCCGTCTTCAACGTCTAATTGGTATTTATTAGCGTAGCTCAAATCTAATCTACGACTAACATTTCTTAAACCAATACCCGATTTCTCATGATTTGAAGACTTCAATTTACTGTTTTCTACCGTATAAATCAACGACTCATTGTTCACCAATAATTTTACTGAAATAAAGGCATCGGTAGAATTATTACTTACGCCATGTTTGAAGGCATTTTCCAGAAAAGTAATCAGAATTAAGGGGACAATTTGTGCTTGTGTGATGTTTCCTTCAATTTCAAAACTAATTGGAATTTGGTTGTTCAATCGTAGTTTTTCGAGACTGATATAATTTTCGATGTACTCAATTTCTTTACTCAGCAATACTTTCGCATGATTGGAATCATAAATCATGTAACGCATCATTTGTGATAATTTAGCAATTACTTCTGTAGTATTTGGCGAATTGGTAAATGCTAAATAGTACAGATTGTTCAACGTATTGAACAAAAAATGCGGATTGATTTGGGCTTTCAAAAAAGTAAGTTCAGCCGTTAATTTTTCGTTTTCTACTTCTTTGCGTTTGGCTTCAAGTTCCAACCAATCTTCTGCAAACTTTAACATCCCTACGAAAATGACAATGAAAAATGTTCCTACAGCTTGTTGAACAACAAATTTCGAGCTATAAAAGTAACCGATATGTTCATTATGTGCCATTTGATACCTTTTTACATAGATATATGCCGTAATCATAATGGCAAAAAGTGGAAGGAATTCAAACAAATAAGCTACAAGGTTCTTGTTCTTTAGAAAACGTGGAAGGAAAATAAAATAATTGATATAAGCCACTAAAGCTACAAAACCTACGTGAAGTACGGAAGTAACCAAAGCTTCTACTAAATCTGGGTCTTCACCGGGTTTGGTGAAGCTGACTTGATAATAAAAGAAAGAGAAATACACACACCAGAAAGACAAATGTATGAGTAAAATTCTGTTTCGTTGAATATAAGCTTGCATATTTTTTATAATGTATGATAATCAATTTGGTATAAGTTCAACTCAAATTTCTATAAAAAAAATAACATATATGCCTCTGATAGGCTTGAAGTACTCCAATTGTCTAAACTATTGGATGAGTCCTCTATTTTATCCGATAATTCACCTCGAAATCCCGACAATTCCTCTTTATCGTGTTAGTATCCGATTCGTCGATTTTCCTTCCTTGATTGTCTATCGCTAATTTTCCTTTCATTTTATTGTATTTGTTTTGTAGCAAGAAATTCACAAAGACAAAAAATCAAAAGCGTTTTCGATACAATCAAATATTTTACGACGATGAAAAAATTATTAACATTATTCCTAATCATTTTCACAAGTAGTGAAATCGCATTAGCTCAATTTGGAGGACCGCCAAACGGAGGCGGTGGAGATGGAAATGGTAGAAGACAAACTTCTCAACAACAAGCAGCTCCAAGTTTTGAAATCAATACTCCAAAGGGAAATTCTAAAATCTCAGGTTTTATCATTGATTCAACAGCAACTAATGCGGTAGAATTTGCCAATATTTCATTAATTAATAAAGTTACAAAAAAGCCAGTTGATGGTACAATGGCAGATGAAAAAGGAAAATTTTCATTAACGAAAGTAGCTGTTGGTGATTATAAATTAATGATTTCGTTCATCGGTTTTGAAAGTAAAACCATTGATAATATTAAAGTAGAAAAAGGGAAAGACATTGATTTAGGCGTGTTGAAATTAGCACCAATTTCTCAAATGTTGGATGGAGTAACAGTTACGGCTGAAAAAGCATTGATTGAAGAAAAAGTTGACCGCCTAGTATATAATGCCGAGAAAGATATGTTAGCAAAAGGCGGAGACGCTTCGGATATTTTGAAAAAAGTACCAATGCTTTCGGTAGATTTAGATGGAAACGTATCGTTAAGAGGAACTACCAACATTAAAGTATTAATCAACAATAAGCCTTCAACTATTGTAGCAAGTAGTATTGCAGATGCTTTGAAAATGATTCCTGCAGATTTAATTAAAACAGTAGAAGTAATTACTTCGCCGTCGGCTAAATATGATGCTGAAGGTTCAGCAGGGATTATCAATATCATCACGAAAAAATCATCTATCGAAGGCTTAACATTGAATGTTGATTCAGGAGTAGGGCTTCGTGCTTCAAACTTAGGATTAAACGGTAGCTATCGTAGCGGTAAATTAGGGATTACTTTGGGTGGTTTTGGAAGATTATTCTACAATAAATCAGCTACTTCTTTAGAGCAATCAACCGTAAGAGATGGCGTTACACAGTTAACACAACAAAGTTCTGATGCCAAAGACAATGGTCTTTTTGGAAGATATAATTTAGGTTTCGATTATGAAATTTCAAAAAGTCAATCAATTAATGCTTCTGTAGCTTTTGGTACAAGAAATATCGAACGTAGCCAAGATTATATTACAAGATTGTTTTCAAACAGTTCACTAGCATCTACTTCTTACAGAGATGTTGATAGCAAAGATTTATCAAACTCGGTAGATGTAAATGTTGACTATATCAAAACATTCAAACCACAGCAAGAGTGGTCGATTTCTACACAATACAGCCAAAATAATTTAACAAATAATTTTGATGCTAATATTTTGAACGGAGCTAGTGAATTATTGAGCCGTCAGAGAAACATTAACGGTAATACCAACCGTGAGATTACACTTCAAACAGATTACCAAACACCAATCAAACAAAACCAAATGTTTGAAGTAGGTTTAAAAAGCATTACTCGTCAAGTAGATAGCGACTATCAATATTTATTCGCAGGTAGCACAGGCGGATATAGTACAGATGCAAAAAATCCTTCTGGCTTATTGAATTACAAGCAAATGATTTCGTCAGGGTATGTTTCTTATACATATTCAACCAAGAATAAATATACTTTCAAAGTAGGAACACGTTACGAATACACAACAATTGATGCTAATACGGATAAGAATTCAATCAATATTCCTTCTTATGGAAATTTAGTACCGAGTATTAATATTTCTAAAAGTTTAGGTGGAGCAACATTGAAATTGGCTTACAATAACCGTATCCAACGCCCAGGTTTACAGCAATTGAACCCTAACTTCAATGCTTCAAACGCACAAAATATCACGATTGGTAATCCGAGCTTAAAACCAGAAATTACTAATAATGTTGAGCTAAGTTTGAGTAAAAATATCAACAGAACGTATTTGAATGTATCGGTGTTCGGTCGTCAGACAAATAATTCAATTGTAAGAATTAGTACACCATCAGATACTTTGGTTGGGGCAATCGTAACAACGTTCCAAAATATCGGTAAGCAGCAAACATACGGAGCGAATATTTTTGGAAATACTTTCATCACACCGAAATGGTCGTTGAACGGAGGAGTAGATATTTACTATAATTACTTAGATGGACAAGCAGCGAATGCAACAGGCGGTTATTCACTAATTAGTAACTCAGGTTTTACAATTGGTGGAAGAATTTCATCACAAATACAATTAAATAACGGTTGGGGCGTTCAAGCATTTGGTGGTTACCGTGGAAACCAAGTACAATTACAAGGTTCACAAAATGGAATGGGAATGTATTCTGTTGGTGTAAAGAAAGATATCAACAACAAAAAAGGAAGTATTGGCTTAGCAGCAGAGAATTTCTTTGGAGGAATGACGATGACTTCAACGTTGAATACCGCACAGTTTAGTCAGAAAAGTGTAAACAATATTTATAACCAAAATATCAAGTTAACGTTTAGTTATAAGATTGGTAACATGAAGTTTGTAGAGCAGAAAAAATCAAAATCTGTTAAAAATGATGACGTAAAAGGTGGGGAATCTAATAATTAAGTATAAAATTTGTAAATTCAAACGTTAAAATAAACCAGTCTAATCAATCTAAAACAATGAAAAAAATCGCAATCCTAGTAACAACCATTGTTGTATCAGTAACATCATCGTTTGCTCAAAAATGGAATGTTGATAAAGCACACTCTAAAGTAGGCTTTACAGTAACCCACTTAATGCTTTCAGAAGTAGATGGTAATTTCAAAACTTTTGATGCAACCATTACTTCATCAAAAGAAGATTTTACGGATGCAGTTTTTGAATTATCAGCAGATGTTGCAAGTGTTGCTACTGATAATGATATGAGAGATGGACATTTGAGAAAACCAGATATGTTTGATGCTGAGAAATTTCCAAAATTGACTTTCAAAAGTACTTCTATCACGAAAGTTGATGCAAAAAAATATAAATTAGCAGGAGATTTAACGATTAAAGGAGTAACAAAACCAGTAACACTTGATTTAACTTTGAACGGTGTTGGTAAAAATAACAGAACTCAAAAGCCAATTGCTGGGTTTAAGTTAACAGGAACTATCAAACGTACTGACTTTGGTGTAGGTGGAATGCCATCAGCAGTAGTAAGCGAAGACATCGAAATTAGAGCAGTAGGTGAATTCGGTAAAGAATAAAAATATTAAGAAGTAACATTGATTATTTCTTTAAGATATAGTCAGTCTGAAACACACGTAAAGTTGTGTTTTTGATTGAAAAAAAGAAAGGCTTGCTGTTCTACGGCAAGCCTGTTCTCTTTTATAGCAGTAAGGAAATAAATTACTTTCCAGTGAATCTATACAAGTAAGGTGCTTTGTTGGCTGCACCCGTCATTTTTTTATCTAATCTTTCCAAAATTCCTAAACTTAGCATTTTGCGTTGGAAGTTGGTGCGAAGTAATTTTTTATCTAAAATAGTTTCGTATAAATTCTGCAAATCATTCATGGTAAATACTTCTGGCAAAAGATTAAAACCTATCAGTTTTTCATCCAGAAAAAAGCGTAAAGTTTCTAAAGCCTTTGTTACCATTAATGAATGGTCATAAACCAAAGTGGGGATTTCTTTAATATCATACCATTCGCAAGTATCAGAATGCACATCTGGTGTTGGTGTTGCTTTCGTAAAATCTATTAAAGCATAAAAACCAATCGAAATAAAGCGTCTCATCAAAAAATGGTCGGGACCAATAATATTTCCACCTGCTGCCATTGCAGATTTCATTACTTCGTTATCACGTCTATTTCTATCGCCAAATACATGAAATTGTTCTAAGTAAATGTTCGTCAAACCTGTACGTTCTTCTAAAATTCTTTGGGCTGCCTCTTCTAAATTTTCACTTTCTTTGATGAATCCACCCGGAACAGCTAACCAATCTGTACTTTTAAAATTCAGTAATAATATTTTCAATTGATTGTCGTGAAATCCAAAAATCACACAGTCAATCGAAATGCCAGGAAGATAGTCAACAGAACTAATTAGAGTACTCATAAGCTTTTTTGAGATGTTTAAGCGAAATTTTGATAAATGTAAAGAAAAATTTGGTAAGATAAAAAGGTTCAATTATCATTGTACCGTAATGATACAATAATTTTAATACTATTTAATCTGGAAAAATAAATATGATTTTTTTTGAGTATTTTTTCTAGCACTTTGTTATTCAGGTTTTTGACAAATGTTGGGGCAAATTATGAAAAGAGAAAGTATGAATTCAGATAACTCTATTGTCATTATTGAATCATGATATTCTAAGGTTATTTTAGAAGTAACAATTGCTGTTGAAATAATGTATTGAAACCAGAATTATTAGATTGACAATTTACCCATAAAGAAATAAAGTACAACTATAAATTTCGACTCATGCCTGCCTTAGGGCAGGCGATGTCAATAAATATCTGTAAACACTCTTGTATCCAATTTTACATAATATTTGATTCTGCAAAACTAAACACAACAAAAACGACTTGCCATTAGAGATTTGATAATAAACATTACCTGTAACTATGCAAAACAGAAGAGACTTTCTTAAAAATACAGGTGCTTTAGCACTTGGTGGAATGCTAATGCCGAATTTGGCGGACGCATTTGCTACTAAACTTACTCCTAAAAACTTTGGAGTACAGTTATTCACAACGATGTCGATAATCGACAAAGATGTAACAGGAACATTGAAGCAAATTGCTGGAATTGGTTATAAAGAAATAGAATCGGCTTTCAGTATGAAAGGTGGATACTACGGCATGAAGCCAAAGGAATTTGCCACTGTGGTAAGTGATTTGGGTATGACTTGGCAAGCACACCATATTATGGGTGCTCCTTTCAGAATGCCAGCTCCAAAACCAGGAGCGCCCGTAAATCCGAATGCTGAAATGTTGAAAAGAATGCCACCAATGAAATCGTTAATGAACGATACTCAGCAGGTAGTTGACGAAGTAGCAGAAGGCGGTGCAAAGTATTTGGTATGTGCGAGTATTCCTGTGAAGACATCGGAAGATATTAAATCGTCGTTAGAGATTCTTCAGAAAGCAGGAGAGGCTTGTAAAAAAGCAGGACTTACTTTTATTTTCCATAACCACACAGCTGAATTTGAAAAAGTAGATGGACAATTACCTTTCGATATTTTCACTTCACAAATCAGTGCTGATTTATTGAAATTTGAATTGGATTTAGCTTGGGCAACGAAAGCTGGCGTAAATATTCCAGCATTATTTGCTAAACATCCGGGTCGTTTTCCGTTATTTCACGTAAAAGATTTGAACAAAGAAACCCTGTTGCCTGTAGAAGTAGGAACAGGAATTGTTGACTTTAAGTCAATTTTTGCGGCTGCTGATACAGCTGGCGTAAAACATCTTTTCATTGAACAAGATGGAGCGCCATCACCAATTGATAATTTAACGACAAGTTTTGGTAACTTAAAGAAGATTACAGCTTAATCGTCAATTAAGTAATTTGAAAAATCCCACGAGCAAAATCTTACAGCTTGTGGGATTTTTTTGTTTTAACCTACACTTATATTTATTCTGTAGAACGAGTTTCCAACTCGTAAAAGATGTGAATAAGCGAGTTGGAAACTCGTTCTACAGAAAAGGTGACTTTTTCTATTTCTTTTCAAGATTGATGATACAAAAATTGTATTATTGATAATTAGCTTTACTTTTTTTATTGAGAGTAGTTTTTCCAATAAGAATGGATATTTTCTGCAATCCATCTTTTGAGGCATCTAGTACTTCTTTTTCAATAAAATCCTGTCTATTTTTCCAAAAACCAAGGGTAAACCCTTGATTTTTAAATCAGGGGAAAGCCCTGATTTATATAGTACAAATTAAACCCAATTTTGTACTATTATTTTTTATACTATCCCGATATAAAATTCAACTTTTTTAAGTGTACCGTTTTGCTATAAGATTCAAATACATTATACCCAATAAATCCTTTACAATGAAAACAACTTTCCAAAGCAGTGATCCACCAAAAATGGACAAAAATCTATTATTAAAATTGTCATTTATGTTGTTGATGTTCGTTTTTCAAATCAGCGAAATCTCAGCACAGAAAGCGGCTGTTCAAACACAGAAAATTACAGGTAAGATTGTATCTAGTCAGGATAATCAACCTGTTCCCGGAGCAAGTATTTTGGTAAAAGGAACTACTACTGGTAGTACGGCTAATGCTTTAGGCGAATTTAGCATTGAAGCAGGAAGCAATGCAACTTTACTTATTACGTCGGTAGGTTATACTTCTCAAGAAGTGAAAATAGCAGGCAGATTAAAAATCAATGTAACCTTGGTAGAGAATATTTCGTCTTTGGATGAAGTAGTTGTAGTGGGCTATGGTTCACAAAAAACACGTTACCTATCAGGCTCGCAAACTAATATTGGTGAATCTGAAATTAAAAGAACTGTCAATACTTCACTAGACCAAGCCTTGCAAGGACGTGCCGCTAACGTTTATGTAGCAAGTAACTCTGGAAAACCAGGAGGTGCTGCCTCTGTTTACATTCGTGGTGTGTCGTCAATTAATGGAAATACTCAGCCAATGTATGTGATTGATGGTGTACAAATTATGCCGCCAAACAGTACTGAATCTGACGGACAATCAAATATTTTGGCAAGTTTAAATCCAGATGATATTGAATCAATGAACGTATTGACCGGTCCTTCAGCACAATCAATCTATGGTTCAAGGGCTTCAAATGGTGTAATTGTAGTAACTACTAAAAAAGGAAAGGCTGGCGATACCAGAATTAACTTTACGAGTATGTATAACTTCCAGACATTACCGAATCAATTGCCAGTAATGAACTTGAAAGAATACGCAATTTATAGTAATGCTTGGGCTGATATAGTTGGTTATGGTCGTCAAGCGGAGTTTTCAGATCCTTCTATTTTAGGGGAAGGTACAAACTGGCAAACAGCTTTGTTCAAAACTGCTGCGATGAAAAAACAACAACTTTCATTGAGTGGCGGAAACGAAAGAACTACTTATTATCTTTCTTTTGAATTATTGAATCAAGATGGCTTGGCACCCAATTCAGGCTTTGATAGAAAATCATTAAGATTAAATCTTGAAACAAAACTTCGTAGTTATTTAAAAGTTGGAACAAATCTATCTCTTTCTGGAACAAACGAAAACCTATCCATTGGAGACGACCAAATTATTAGTACCGCTATCCAACAGTCACCAGCAACACCGCTAAAAAATGGTGATGGTTCATGGGGTGGGCCGCAAAACGTAACACCTACCACTCCTTCTTACGTTTTTGTGACCAACCCCGTGGCATTGGCTTATACCAATAGCAATGTTTACAAACGTATAAGTACATTCGGTGCTGTTTATGCAGATTTGAATATCTTTAAAGATTTGGTATTTCATGCAGAATTTAATGGTACTTATGGTAATGATACCAGAGCAATCTTTAATCCCTCTTATCAATTTGGCGTAAATAATATCACTCAAGGGGCAACCAATTCAGTTACTTCATCAAGACGATATGCAGGGAATAATTATTACTGGAGTACCAACCAACGTTTGAACTATACTAAAAGATTCCAAAAACATGATGTCAACATTACAGTTGGGCATGAATCTCAGTATGGTTTTTCTGAAAATTTATCAGGAAGCGTAACAGGTTATACAAGTAATAATATTCCAGAATTATCAGCTGGTGATTTGAAAACGTCTATCAGTGGAAGTAGCAGAGATGCCAATTCGCAAGAATCATATTTTACTCGTTTAGGCTATATTTTTGATGATAAATATATTCTTCAAGCTACTTATCGTGGAGATGCTTCTTCAAATTTTGGGCCGAACAATCGTTGGGGATTCTTCCCCTCAGTTTCTGCTGCTTGGATAGTATCAAGAGAGAGTTTCATGAAAAGTGTAAGTTCGATAGATGAAATGAAACTAAGAGTAGAAATGGGAACTACTGGTAACCAATATTACGGTAAACCTATTTATGCTTCTTTGAATGCCATTCCAACACAAACGGGTCAAGGCTTTTTGGCAGCCAATTTCGCTAACCCAGATTTGAAATGGGAAAGTACAAAATCATACAACATCGGTTTAGATTTACACGCATTCAAAAATAGAATACACTTAGTTTTTGATGCTTATTTAAGAAAAACAAGTAACCTAATTACAGAATTACCATTGCCAGCTTATGCAGGTACAACGGGTACAGGGGCAATCGGTTCGCCAGTAGTAAACCTTGGTGATTTGGAAAATAAAGGACTTGGTATTTCAATCAATACTGTACCGATTGAAGGTAAATCACCTGGTTCATTAACATGGAAAAGCGGTTTTAATATCTCGTTCGATAGAAACAAATTATTAAAACTCAACACAGACAGAGCTTTTGCCAGCCGTAAACCTTGGTTTACTGATGTAATTTCTCGTTCAAATATTGGTCAACCACTTTGGCAGTTTTATGCTTATAAGTATGCAGGTATTTTCCAAAATTACCAAGAGCTTATCAATAGTGCTGTTCCAGCAAATGTACCAATTAGTCAAAATGGCGTTTGGGTGGGTGATGTAAAATTTGTTGACGTAAATGGAGATAATGTAATTGATGATTTAGACAGAACCGTTGTAGGAAATCCTTGGCCAAAATATACTTTCGGTATCAATAATAGCTTCTCTTATAAAAACTTCGACCTGTCTATTTTCATGCAAGGAACGTATGGAAACCAAATATTCAACCAATTGAAATTGAATAATTCGGGCTTTACCAATTTAATTCGTGGAGCGTATAAAGAAGTAATCAATTTCGCAAGACCAAGTAGTTATGATGAAACTGCACAATTGTTGAATCCGGGAACGAATGTGCCAAGAGTAGGAAATACGCCAAATGGTAACGGTCGTGCAACTGATAAGTTTATCGAAGATGGTTCGTATTTACGTGCTAAAAACATTACTTTGACTTACAATTTACCAAAAGCAATTCTTAAAAAATACTTGCCAATCAATGGTTTACGCTTAACGGCTGGTGTTCAAAATGCTTTTACAATTACCAAATATTCAGGATATGACCCAGAAGTAGGAAATGCTTCAAATGTTCCAGGTTTTGATAACGGTCGTTATCCATCTTCAAGAATGTACACTTTTAGCTTGTCGGCAGACTTTTAATCAACGTACATTTTATCAAGTTTAAACATCAAGAAAATGAAAAGATATAATTTTTTAAAATACATATTCTTATTCTTAACTATTTGTGGTCTGACAAGTAGTTGTAAAGACGATTTCTTAGAACGACCGCCATTAAGTAATCTAACGGCTGGAACATTTTTCAATACAGATGCTGAATTACTCACTTCAACAGCAGCTTTATATAACCAAGTTTGGGCAGGTGCAAACGGACAATCTTTATTAGCTTTTGGGGATGGTCGTGGAGGAAACTTCTTTACTCCTTATGTGGCCGACTGGCTTCAATTCTGTTCGTTTGCTGTTTCAAATACCAATGGTGCTTTAAAGGATTCTTGGTCGTCGTTTTATAATATCATCGCTCAGTCCAATGTATTAATCAGCAATGTAAATACGTATGCAAAGCCGGCGGTTTCGGCAACGGCTAAGAAAACAGCTTTGGGCGAAGCACGTTATATGCGTGGTTTGGCGTACTCTCTTTTAGTACAAAACTGGGGTCCTGTACCAATTATTACTGATAATATCAAACAAGGGGGCGATACTACTTTATCAAGAAATACAGTAGAAAGCGTTTGGGAATTTGCGATTCGTGATATGCAGTATGCGATTGCTAATCTTCCTGCTACTTCTACGACGGGTCGTTTAACGAAGTACTCTGCCGAAGGAATGTTGGCTAGATTTTACTTAACACGTTCAGGGTTGAATTCAACCAATGGACAACGTAACCAAATGTATTTAGATAGTGCTAAGTATTATGCAAAGGATGTAAT
Organism: Arcicella gelida; assembly: GCF_034931025.1. NCBI lineage: Bacteria > Pseudomonadati > Bacteroidota > Cytophagia > Cytophagales > Flectobacillaceae > Arcicella > Arcicella gelida. Next base: position 75,841 of record NZ_JAYGIL010000015.1, read on the forward strand.
TATGAATAGTCCATACAAATTGATGGATAATTATGCTGACTTATTTTTTACAAAAAATAACAATAATCCAGAGCAATTATTTGGTTTACAGTGGGTTCCATTACGTGACCCTTGGGGAGTAGGAAATACATTTCAATCTCAATTTGCATCAAATAGTACCATTACAGGAGGCTCAGATGGTTGGGGTGGCGGACATGGTGCTTCGGCAGACTATGTTTTAAATTTAGATCCAATCGACTCTATTCGTAGAAAAGCTACTTATATGTTTCCGGGCGACCATTATCCAGAATTGAATAAAAAAGGTGGAGGATGGGGAGAGCCAATCCCAAGTGCAAGTACTTACAGTAATATTGCTCACTTCAAAAAATATATTGTTGGTACACCAGACGATAATGAAGGTAAAGGACAGGTTCAAGCTACTGGTAACAATACTTATATGCAACGTTTGGCAGATGTATATTTTATTTATGCAGAAGCAATTTTAGGAAATAATACTTCTACTACAGACCCTGAAGCTTTGAAGTATTTTAATGCTGTAAGAAACAGAGCAGGTTTACCTTCTGTGACTTCTATCAATATTGATAAAATTTTACATGAACGTCGCTACGAATTTGCAGTTGAAGGCGATGCTTGGTATGATATCGTTCGCTTGTACTACTATAATCCAACGAAAGCTAAAGCAATTATCAACGCTCAACAAAAAGGAGAGTATAAAATAGACATCAAGCCTGGTACTTATGCAAATGGTAGAATTCGTGAATTTACGACTACAATTTTAGTACCTCGTACTTACACAGTTAATGATGCAACGATGTTTTTGCCATATCCTGATACAGAATTGGCGATGGCTCCAAACTTGAGAAAACCACCAGTGCCTTACAAGTTTTAGTTTCAAGTATCAATTGTAAAATTTGAAAGGAGAGGATTCCTCTCCTTTGATAAATTCTCATAGAAAATGAAAAAATCAATGAATCATATATTTGGTAAGCTGGGATTACTATTCATCGTCTCGCTTGCTATTTTATCTTCTTGTCAGGATTCCGAACTAGAGCCTATCTCTACAGGAACGCCAGTCATCAAGAAAGTCTATCTTCTTGATACTATTTCAAGGCATAAAGACAGCACATTTGTATCAACCATTCCTGATGATAAACTGTTGGTGATTAATGGTGAAAATTTAGGGGGCATCATCAAAATATATTTTAACGATTATGAGGCTTCATTCAATACCAATTACAACACTAACACACATTTAATTATTAGACTTCCCAAAGAAGCCCCAACTGAAGCAACGATGGCAACGGTTTCTAATAAAATTAGAATAGTAACAAGCCATGGCGAAGCAACTTATGATTTTTTATTATTGCCACCTCCACCCAATATTTATTGGATAGATAACGAAAATGCACTTCCAGGAACAACAGTTACGATTTATGGGGCAAATTTCCTTTTAGTTCAAAAAGTGGTGTTTCCGGGAAATATAGAAGTAACAGACTTTAAAGCAACGAAAGAAGGTGATAAAATAGAAGTAAAAGTACCTACTAATTTAACGCTTTCAGGGCCATTGGAAGTAGTAACAAAATATGGAGAATCAAAAACAGTAGCACCCTTTAATTTGAATTCAGGAGCAAGCGTATTTGCTAATTTTGATGATAAACAATGGGCAGATTGGATGTGGAATATTTTTGTAAAAAACAGCACTACAGACTATCCGGGGGCTCATGGTTCTTATGCTTACTTTGAAAAAAATACTGTAACCAAAGCAGGAGATAACGCTTGGTGGAATGCAGATGGAAGAGCGATGTGGCTAACAACAGATTTGAGAAACCCTTTGATGAGCAAAGATAGTTTAACAAATAGAGTAGAACATTTTTCATTGAAATTTGAAATTAATGTGAAGCAAGCTTGGGCTTCTGGAGCATTTTTGATTAAAGCTAATGGCAAAAACTACGCTGCTCGCTATGAACCTTGGAGAACCGCTGGAAAGGCATATACTACTCAAGGTTGGGTAACAGCAACCATTCCGTTAACTGATTTCAGAACAGCCGATGGTACAGGTTCTTCTGCGGCTTCAATCAGCGATATTTTGGGAGCTGATGGTAATAATGGAGGAGCTGAATTTGTTTTCTTCTTCGATAATACAACACCACAAAATAGTGATATTGACAAAATTGCAATTGCGGTAGATAACCTGCGTATTGTAAGAACAACTCCTAAATAAAATTTAGCACTTCAAAAACAAAAAAATCCTTCTAAAAAACTAGAAGGATTTTTTTTAAGACCCTTACTTTTCGATAATTCATCCAATTTTACTGATACAATTATGAAATGCTTTAATCCAATACTATGTTTTGGACTATCAATTCTTTTGGGTTCTTCCTGCTCAAAAACGGTAGAAGAAAATATCATTACTGTTCCTAAAGACACTACAACAGTTACCATTATTCCGCCTGTTGAACCTAAAGTTGCCAATACTGTAGGCTTTTTCTTGGACGATTGGCAAGCTAAGAATTACGTAGCTCCTGCTTATACAGATTTCGCTGCTCCAACTCAAGCATTAACGACAGTGACTGTTGATGCTTCGGATATTATCGCTAAAATACCTCAGCAAATATTCGGTCATAATGCCAATACTTGGATGGGTACTTTGGTTGACCAACCTAGTTTTGTAACAGATATTACTAACCTTAAACCTAACATTATTCGTTGGCCAGCGGGTAGTGGAAGTGATGGCTATTTTTGGAATGCTTCGCCCGTACAAGACCCCAACAATAGTAGCCGCCAAACACCACCAGCACAATATATGAAGGATTGGGGCGTGCCTGATAAACATATCGACAAAGATGGTAAATCAGTTGATGCTTTCTTTTTTTATGGACAAACAAAAGATAACTGGAGAGGTTCTTTGAGTAATTATTATGATTTGCTGAAACAGAGTAACAATAAAGGAATTATTACGATTAATTATGGTTTTGCTCGTTATGGCACAAGTGCCAATCCTGTAGCAACTGCGGCACATTTAGCTGCCGAGTGGGTGCGTTATGATAATGGAAGAACACAATATTGGGAAATAGGAAATGAAAATTATGCCGATTGGGAAGCTGGTTATAGAATTGATGTAAGTAAAAACAAAGACGGTCAACCAGAATTTTTAACGGGAAAATTATACGCACAACACTTCAAAGTATATGCTGATTCAATGCGGAAAGCGGCCGCAGAAGTTGGTTCGAAAATTAAGATTGGAGCTGTCATGCAAGAATCAGAAACAGAATCTTGGCAAAATAACACGACTAAAACTTGGAATGCTACGCTGATTCCTGAAATCAATAATAAAGCTGATTTTTATATTGTTCATAATTATATTACTCCTTTCGGACAAAAATCTAATGCGGCTACGGTACTGAGTTCAGCCCTGAGTATTCCTGCTGTGATGATGAATTTTGTTACTAATGAAATCACGAAAAATGGTGGAGAAGTAAAACCAATTGCCTTTACAGAATGGAATATGTGGGCTTTGGATTTAAAACAACAAGTATCGAATATAAGTGGACTTTTTGCGGTCATCATTCAAGGAGAAGCCATTAAAAATAAATATGGTTTGGCAGCTCGTTGGGATTTACTGAATGGCTGGGAAAACGGAAACGACCACGGACTGTTTAGCGATGGAGGCAGTGCCGACGACCCACGTTGGAATCCTCGTCCTTCTTTTCATTATATGTATTATTTCCAGAAAATGATTGGTGATAGATTGGTTTCTTCAGCCGTAACTGGCAATGGTGCAACAGCCATCAAAACCTATGCTTCAACGTATAGTTCGGGTCAGGTAAATGTTACTTTATTAAATACTTCAAGTGTTCCGCTGACGGTAGAAGTAAAAACTAAAAACTTTTTGATGGGCAGTCGTTATTACTGGTACAGTTTGGAAGGAAGTAACGATAATGGTGAATTTTCAAGAAAAGTATTAGTGAATGGAAATGGACCCAAAGGTGCTGCTGGTGGGCCAATGGATTATGCTTCTTTAAAAGCACGTTCTGCACTTACTGGAACAGGTATCAAAGTAATTGTACCAGCTTATGGTTCGGTTTGTATGTTGGTTGATAAAAAGTAGCGGAAGGTTTTACAGTATCAATAATTAAGCTTCAAAATATAAATCTTATGAAATACATTTTATTTATTTACATTTTTATGAGTTTGTCAATACAAGCACAAGTATCTATCAAAGTTGATGCTACTGCCGACAAAAAAGCTATTTCTCTGTATTTATATGGTAGAAATAATTCCCTTACAACAGACCCAGGGCAAGTATTGAATATTAATTGGACGATGCTAAAAGATGCTGGGATTACTTTTTTTAGAGAAAGTGGGGGGAATAATTGCACAAAATATAATTGGCGAAGGAAATTGTCCTCGCATCCTGATTGGTACAATAATGTTTATGGCAATGATTGGGATGTGGCTGCGAAAGCCCTAAAAACCTATATCCCAAAAGCACAAGGAATGTGGGCTTTTCAATTATTAGGAAAAGTAGCTAAAACAAACAAAGCCAATTTCCCTGATTGGGATTATAACAAATCGCAATGGTGGGAGGGAGTCAATCAGAATTTAGCAGGCAATGGTGTCCTTAATCCTACAGGTTCAAAAGCAAAAGTAGAAGGCAATATTAATCAATATTTAGAAGACTGGTCAGCCGATTCAACGGTGGCGATATTAGACCATTGGTTCAAAGATTTGTCATTAGACAAAAACCAAATACAGTACTGGAACATGGATAATGAAGTAGAAATCTGGAACGGTACGCACGACGACGTAATGCCTGTTCAAATTTCAGCCGAAGAGTTTATGCAAAAGTACTTTGAGGTTGCTAAGAAAGCTCGTGCAAAATTCCCAAATATCAAATTAGTTGGGCCAGTTACCGCCAATGAATGGCAGTGGTACAACTGGTCTAATGGCATTACTGTCAATGGAAAAAGCTATCCGTGGTTAGAATATTTTATCAAAAGAGTGGCTGAAGAACAGAAAAGTTCAGGTATCAAATTACTGGATGTCTTGGATATTCATTACTATCCAGGAAGCAATAAAATAGATGAAGTACTACAATATCATCGAGTATTCTTTGACAGAAATTATGTATATCCAGAAGCCAACGGCGTAAAAACCGTAAATGGCGGTTACGATAATTCGCAGAACAAAGAGTATATTTTTGGAAGAGTAAACGACTGGTTAGATAAATACTTAGGAGCAAATCATGGCGTAAAATTAGGAGTGACCGAATCGGGTATCAATATCTCCGACCCTAATGCTATTGCCGTTTGGTATGCTTCTACATTAGGCGAGTTTATGAAAAATGAAGTAGAAATATTCACGCCTTGGTCTTGGCCAGTGGGTATGTGGGAAACAGTACATTTGTTCAGTCGCTACAATCAATCGTTTTCTATTAAAAGTACTTCTTCCGACGAAACGCTTGTTTCTGCTTATCCAAGTATTAACGCAACCCAAGATTCTATGACAGTTGTCTTGGTGAATCGTTCTTCAAGCAGTACAAAAACTACGTCTTTAAGTTTTGATAATTTCGTTCTGACTGGGAAAAGTGCAACAATACTTTCATTAAAATCCTTACCCAATACCGAAACATTTGTATCTCACTCTCAAAATGCGTTGAGTAAAAGTGCTGTAGCGATTGATAACAATGCTATTGCACTGACACTCCCAGCTATGTCAATTACTTCGATACAATTAGTTGGCAAATTAGGACAATATTCCGCTGTTTTAGGGACTTTAACTGAGCCTGAAAACTCTGTTAAAGTTTTCCCTAATCCGTCCACAAATGAATTTACGATTGATTCAGGTTTTGAAAAATTCAAACAGTTAGAACTTATTGACGAAGCTGGAAAGCAAATCCATGTACAAGCTATTACTGATGGCGATACAATTATTAAAGTAAACCAAAAATTAAAAACAGGAGTATATTTCATAAAACTATCAAATGAGAAAACGGTGATAGTTAAGAAGGTTTTAGCTTATTGATAAGTAAATAAACACCGTGAGTTATTTATAGAAATTTATGCCAAGTAAAGTCACAACAAACCATTTATAAACAAATATTCAATGAAATTTAAACATATTTTTAGTATGAGCTTTTGCTTATACACGGCATCTATTTGTGCAATAAATGCCCAAAAACTAGCTGAAAACATTCGCCTTAATCAAGTAGGTTTTTACCCGACTGCATCTAAAATTGCCGTAGTTGTAAATGCCAATGCTGAAACCTTTTTGGTTAAAACAGCTGATTTGAAAAACACGGTTTTAACTGGAAAATTAAGTGACCAACGTAAATCTGAATTCTCGGAAAAAAGAACACAAATTGCAGACTTTTCAAGCTTGCAAAAAGAAGGAAAATATGTGATTGAAGTACCATCAATAGGCATTTCGTATCCTTTTGAAATACAAGATGAAGTACATAAAAACGTCGCCAAAGCTTCCTTGAAAGCTTTTTATTTCCAAAGAGCATCCACAAAAATTCCTGAAAAGTATGCTGGAAAATGGGCAAGACCATTCGCACATCCTGATACTAAAATATTGATTCATCCCTCAGCAGTTTCTGATAAAAGACCCGCAGGAAAAGTTATTTCATCGCCAAAAGGTTGGTACGATGCGGGCGATTACAACAAGTATATCGTGAATTCTGGAATAACTATGGGTACACTTTTTTCAATGTATGAAGATTTTCCAGCTTATTTTCAGCAACAAAATCTGAATATTCCAGAAAGTAATAATGCTGTTCCTGATGTGTTGGAAGAAGCTTTGTGGAATTTGCAATGGATGTTGACCATGCAAGATAGCGACGGTGGTGTTTATCATAAATTGACAAATGCCAATTTTGATAGAATGTTGATGCCCAACCATGCCAAGAAAACTCGATATGTTGTTCAGAAAAGTACTGCTGCAACATTAGATTTTGCCGCAGTAATGGCACAAGCTGCTCGTATTTTCAGAAAATTTCCAAAAGAGTTTCCAGCCTTGGCGGATTCTTGTTTATCGGCTTCTGTTCGTGCTTGGGACTGGGCAAGTAAAAATCCAGCAGTGAAATATGAGCAGAATAAAATGAACGAACAGTTTTTGCCAAAAATTACCACAGGAGCTTATGGCGATAATACTCTTTCGGATGAATTCATTTGGGCAGCCGCAGAATTATACATTACAACTAAAGACGAAAAATATTATCAAAATATTGATTTTTTGCCAGTTCAAAAAATGTCTGTGCCTTCATGGAATCAGGTTCGTTTGTTGGGTTATTACTCTTTGGCAAGGTTTCACAATCAATTAACTGGAAAGGCAAAAGAAGATTTCCCGACCTTAAAAAGTAACTTAGTAGCTTTTGCAGATACTTTGTCGAGCGGTATTGAAAAACGTTCATTTCAAACAGTGATGGGCAAAACAGCAAAAGATTTTGTGTGGGGAAGTACGGCAGTAGCAGCCAACCAAGGTATTGTCATGATTCAGGCATATCAACTCACAAAAGATAGAAAGTACTTAGATTTAGCTTTAACAAACCTTGATTATATTTTAGGAAGAAACGGAGCCGGTTATTCTTTTTTAACTGCTTTTGGTTCAAAAACTCCGATGCACTTGCATCATCGTTTGGCAATTGCTGACGGAATTGACGAACCTTTACCAGGTTTTTTATCGGGTGGAATAAACGCTGGACAACAAGATAAATGCGAAGGCTATACCACCAAAGTAGCCGATGAATGTTATTTAGATGCCGAATGTTCGTACTCAACCAATGAAATTGCCATCAATTGGAATGCTCCAATGGCATATTTAGCTTCAGCCATTGAAGTTCTCATCAAGAAGTAATATTAATATTTCTGTAGTAAAGTTTATCTTAAAAAGCTTTGCTACAGAAATAAATTTTCATTTCCCCGACGCTCCAAATTCATTGACTTCTCCACAAACAATTGTGAATCAAGAATAAATAAGCCTTTTAGCAAGTAAATACACATAGGATATTGCTTTGTTTTTTGGAATTTCATGCAGAAATATTTTACCGAATATTTCTATAAGAAAGTACATTAAACCTTATAATGATTAATTATGAAAAAAAACAAAAAGTTTTACGTTTTCTGGACCATTCTGCTTTTACTCTCAATCAATGGATTCGCTCAAGAAAGTCAGAAAATTTATCTTTCAGGAACTGACAAAGACCACACCGTTCAATGGGATTTCTTTTGTAATAAAGGAATGAATAGTGGCAAGTGGACAAAAATTGCAGTACCTTCTAACTGGGAATTACAAGGTTTTGGCAAGTACAGTTATGGAACTGAAAACCGTAAAGAAGAAACCAAAGCCGACGAACAAGGATTATACAAACATATTTTCGATGTACCGAAAACGTGGAAAAGCCAAAGAGTATTCATCATTTTTGAAGGTTCGATGACGGATACTGAAGTGAAAATCAATGGTAAATTGGCTGGAGATGTGCATCAAGGAGGATTTTATCAGTTTCAATATGAAATTACGGCTTTGTTGAAAACGGGTAAAAATCTATTAGAAGTAAAAGTAAATAAAGCTTCAGCCAACAAATCGGTTGATGTTGCCGAGCGTCACGGTGATTTTTGGGCTTTTGGTGGAATTTATCGACCAGTTTATTTAGAAGTTGTGCCGCAAAGTTTTATCGAACGTTTGGCAATTGATGCCAAAGCGGATGGTAATTTTTCGGTAGATGTTTTTACCTCAAAAACAAATGTCAATCAAAGTATTGACGTGCAAATACAAACTTTGTCAGGGCAAAATGTCGGTACTTTATTCTCTTCAAAAATTAATCCTTCAGAAACAAAAACTGTCTTGAAACAAGCTTTTCAACAAGTAAAATTATGGAATGCCGAAACACCTAATTTGTATCAAGCGAAGATTTCATTGAAGGATGAAAAAGGTATTATTCATAGTCGTACCCAACGTTTTGGTTTCAGAAGTATTGAAGTCAGAAAACGAGATGGTATTTATGTGAATGGCGTAAAAGTAACGCTTCGAGGTTCAAACCGTCATTCTTTTAATCCTGAAACGGGCAGAACTACCAGTAAAGAATTAAGCATCAAAGATGTGAAATTGATGCAAGAAATGAATATGAATGCCGTAAGGATGTCGCATTATCCGCCTGATATTCACTTTTTGGATGTGTGTGATTCTTTGGGTTTGTATGTAATGGACGAACTAACGGGCTGGCAAAATAAGTACGATACCATTCCGGGCAGAAAATTAGTGAAAGAAGTAGTGATTCGTGATGTAAATCATCCTGCTATTTTATTTTGGGACAATGGTAACGAAGGCGGTTGGAACAGAGATTTAGACAAAGATTTTGAATTGTATGACCCACAAAAACGTCCTGTTTTTCATCCTTGGGAACGCTTCAATGGTTTTGATTCTAAGCATTATATTACTTATAATTATTTGGCGAATGCGGTTTTGTACGATAAAGACATCATGATGCCAACTGAATTTATGCACGGTTTATATGATGGTGGACACGCTGCTGGCTTAGAAGATTTCTGGGATTTGATGCTTAAACATCCACATTGTTCAGGAGGTTTTTTATGGTCGTTTGTAGATGAAGCCGTAGTAAGAACAGATAAAAATGGTATTTTGGATGGTTCGGGCAATAATGCTCCTGATGGAATTTTAGGACCACATCGTGAAAAAGAAGCCAGTTTTTATGCTATTAAAGAAATTTGGTCGCCAGTAAGAATCACAAAAAAATACTTGCCACGTACTTTTGATGGAAAGTTGCCTGTAGAAAATCATTATTCTTTTACTGATTTGAATCAATGTACTTTTGAATGGCAATTGGTTTCTTTCCCAAAACCTAATGATAAATCTTTAGCAACCATTATCAATCAGACTGGTAAACCAAGTTTTAATGCTATTCCTGCTGGTGAAACGGGTTATTTAAAATTGAATTTACCCAATAATTGGACTGACAGTGAAGCACTTTATTTAAAAGCGATTGACCCCAATGGAAAAGAGATTTTTACTTGGTCGTGGGTGATTCCTGAAAAAGAAGAAAGTACTACAAAAATTATTACTTCAAACAATGTTAATATAAAAATTGAAGCCAACGAAGAAGGTAATTTCCTGACGATTAAAGCTGATAATATTACTTATATTTTCGATAAAAGTACGGGTTATTTAACCAAAGTAAATAATTCAAAATCGGATATTTCATTGTCGAATGGACCAAGTTTGGCGGGCGTTAATCTTTCTTTAAAATCGTTTAAACATTATGCTACCACAAATGGCTATGAAGTATCGGTTAGTTATGGTGGCGATGGTGGATATTTTAATGTTTGGTGGAAATTTGTGGCAAATCAAGCTGTTGAAATGTCGTATCAATACTCTCAAAAAGGCGAAGCCGATTTTATGGGAATTACTTTCAATTATCCAGAAAAAGAGATTACTGGCATGAAATGGCTGGGACGTGGTCCTTACAGAGTATGGAAAAACCGCATGAAAGGTTTGCAATATGGTGTTTGGCATAAAGATTATAATGATGCTATCACAGGCGAAGATTTTCAATATCCTGAATTCAAAGGTTATCATTCAGATTTGAAATGGGTAGTGATTGAAACCAAAGAAAGTGCGTTTACGGTATATGCAGAAGACGAAAATATGTTTTTGCAAATGCTTCAACCACAAAAACCCAAAGGTGCGACGAACGATAATACCAGTCCGCCATTCCCGACTGGAAACATCGGTTTCTTGAATGCCATCAGTCCGATTGGTGCAAAATTTAATCCAGCAAATTTATACGGTCCACAAAGCCAGAAAAATATGATGCTGAATTATACACCAATAAAAGGTAAATTGTTGTTTGATTTCAACAATAAATCTATTGAAAATTAATTAGTGAATTATGAATTGTAAAATTAAGCAGTTTGAACTTTTCTATTAGCAAGTGAATTAATTCACCCGCTAATAGAAATTTGTAAATAAATAGCTGTAATATAAAAATCACTAAATCACTCATTCACTAATTCACAATTAAAAAAATAGACATGAAAAAACTCATTAATATTCTTTTTTGCAGCTTAACTCTTAGCTGTACAAGTTATAGTCAGGAAACGATTTCGGCTTTAAAGGTCGATAAAAAATTGATTACGGATGCCCTTTCACATCCAACGGCTTTTGCTGAACCCAATGATAAATCTGGAAGATTATTTGTTTGCGAGCAAGAAGGAAAAATTAAAATTATTCAAAAAGGCAAAGTATTGCCAAGCTTGTTTTTAGACATCAGCGACGAAGTAATCAAGAAAAAAGGCTACGAAGAACGTGGCTTGTTGGGTTTGGCTTTTCATCCAGATTTTGCCAAAAATGGTAAATTATATGTGTATTGCAGTATGCCCGTTGCTGTGCCTGCCAGAGGATTAGACCATAAAACCGTAGTGCGAGAATACACAGTTTCAGCTAAAAATATAAATGCCGTTGATGAAAGTACAGTGAAAACAGTATTGGAATTTGATGAACCGCAGTCAAACCATAATGGAGGAGATTTGAAATTTGGTCCAGATGGATTTTTGTACATTGCCATTGGTGATGGCGGAGGACAAAATGATAAACACGGAGCATCTGGCAATGCCCAAAATCTCAGTAATTTCTTAGGAAAAATCCTGAGAGTAGATGTGAAACAATTGCCTTACAGCATTCCTTCGGATAATCCATTTGTGGGAAAATCAGAAGTTCGTCCAGAAATTTATGCTTATGGTTTTAGAAATCCTTGGAGAATCAGTTTTGATAAAAAAACGGGGGAATTATTTGTAGGAGATGTTGGTCAAGATAATTATGAAGAAGTAAACCTTATTACAAAAGGCGGAAATTATGGCTGGAGAATCAGAGAAGGTTTACACGAAAAATTCCCGAACGACCCAGACACTAAAAACTGGATTAATCCTATCTCAGAATATCCACATTCAGACGGTTTGAGTATCACTGGCGGTTTTGTGTATAGAGGAAAACAAATTCCTGCCATAACAGGAAAATACATTTTTGCCGATTGGACGGGTCCAGTTTGGGCATTGACTGATACAAAAAAAGAGCAGTGGGACAGAGAAAAACTTTCAATCTCGCAAGATGCTGGCAACTGGCATATTTATAGCTTTGGCGAAGACCAAGCGGGGGAAGTATATTTACTAACAGTACTTTTAGGAAGCGATAAAGGAGCTTTATATCAGTTAGTGGCTGGTAAGTAGTTTGATGATTTTTTAGTTTTTAGGTCTTGAGATAGCTCAAGACCTAATTTTTTTGAAAGATTGAATACCTACACAACAAGATAAATTACCTTCTTTCGTTGAAAAACTGTTAATTGTTTATCAACCTAAAATCTCTTAATGAAAAAGTTCGTCACAACCCTTTACTTACTATTAGGACTTTTTACTAGCCTTCTAGCTCAAACGCCTCAATCTTCAAAACCATCTCCCGCTACCTTATATAGACAATGCTACAAGTTTGCTAGAAACGAACTGAATGTAGATTCGGCTTTTTATTATTTCAAAGAGGTATTTGCCGATACCAATGATATCAACGCTACATTGAAGTTTATTCTCTATAATTCCTTTCCCGAAACTTTTACTCATCCAGATTTGGATAATCTGAAAGATACAACAAAGCGTAATCGTGCTATTAAGATTAAACTTTTGCATAAAGAACTCTTACAGAAAGTTGCCAATGAAAAAGCTTTACAAAGTGTTGAACCTGTTCAAGCTTTGTTACTTTGGAGTAAGGTTCAAGATAATCAAGAAGATAAAACCCAATTAAAGCTATTAACCAATACGCTTCTTACTCAAATAAAAGGACGAAAAGATTATAATAATGGTCATACGGGTCGATATGCTTTAATGATTTATCACATCACAAATAAGCACTCTGATTTACAAACCCTATCAAAAAAACTTTTTACGACGATTAAAGAAAACCTACGGATTAATCAGGTAGCTATTACAGCCAATTCTTCAAGTAAAGATTTAGAAAGACGTGCTTGTCATCGGTACTTATACGCATACATCAATTACTTAGAAGCCAGTTCAACAAGTGATTTGACAAAGAAACAAGCTTTACTAAAAACCGCTTTTGAGTACAGCCCTGATTTGACTGATAAGCAATATAAAAGTGGATACAATGAAGATAAAAAATATCTTGAAGGAAAAGAAAATTATTGTCAAGAGTATTTAGGCTTTTTGGAGAAGACTGGAAAAGATAAAATAGAGATTTTGTCTATCTTGCTAAAAGCAGCATTATACAACCCAGTGTATAAAGAAAATGTAAAGACTTTTTATGAGAAAATGGGCTTAACTCAAAAGCCATTTAATATATTTTGGAGGGAATCTATCGAGAAAAATGCTTTGTTTTCGACTGATTTTTCTTTGAAAATGCTTGATAAAAGAATCTTTTCAAGTAAAGAATATACAGGTAAATGGATATTATTAGACTTCTGGACAACTTGGTGCAAACCATGCAGAGAAGAGCATCCGACCTTACAGAAATTTTATGATACAACAATACTTCAAAACAAAGAAAAAGTTTTGATACTTACGATAGCTTGTGATGGGGATAATGATACAGATGAAAAAGTAATGAAGTATATGAAAGAGAAAGGACTTTCTTTTCCTGTGGCAATAGCTGATTCAAAGATTGAAAAAAAGTTTGCTGTAAGTGCTTATCCAACCAAAGTATTAATTACGCCCGAAGGAAAATTCTTATCGGTTCCTAATGGTATTGATTGGATTACGCTAATAAAAGAATATGCAGTACTGTGAAATCTTCTTAGTAAGTGAATATCTTGTCCTAGTTCAATGTTTTGGGAGTATCGTCGCAGTAATTTTGGGACAAGAAAACAAACAAGACGATGGACAGAAAGACTTTCATACAAAAAGGAATTACAGGAACAGGTATTTTTGCAGCTTCTGCTGCTTTGGGAAATGTTATTAAAAATGATATTGATGAGTTGAAAGAACTTGATATTATTGGTTTCAACCATATTCCAAATACGCCTTCTAAAATTTTAGAAAACTCTGTTTTTCATAAAGCTGATTCTCGTGGACATGCCAATCATGGTTGGTTAGACAGTAATCATACTTTTAGTTTTGCCAATTATTATAATCCTGAACGTATGCACTTTGGCGTATTGAGGGTTTTGAACGACGACCGTGTGGATGCAGGTAAAGGTTTTGGAACGCATCCGCATGATAACATGGAAATTATTTCTATTCCTTTAGAAGGGAATTTAGAACATAAAGACAGTATGGGAAATGTGGCAGTTATTAAAAAAGGAGACATCCAAGTAATGAGTGCGGGTACGGGCATTTACCATTCTGAATATAATCAAAGTAAAGATGATGCAGTAAAGTTTCTTCAAATTTGGGTTTTCCCAAACAAAAAGAATGTTACGCCTCGTTACGACCAAATCACCTTAGATATTAAAGACAGACATGACAATCTTCAACAGATTTTATCGCCCAATCCGGATGATGCTGGTGTTTGGGTTCATCAAGATGCTTGGTTTCATTTAGGGAAATTTGATGAAGGTTTTGCCAAAACATATCAAATCAAGAAAAAAGGAAATGGTGTTTATGCTTTTGTATTGAATGGTAGTTTTGATATTGAAGGTTTTACAGTTGAACAAAGAGACGGTTTTGGTGTTTGGGATATTGAGCATTTGCAAATTAAAGCAAATAGTCAAGATGCAGAAATCTTATTAATGGAAGTACCGATGTCATTATGAGAAAGTTCGAAATATTAGTAATCGGAAGAAATGTTGATATTCACGAAACAGTTTTGAGATTAATCAACAAAAATGAAGCTTGGCAAGCCACAGGTGCTTTGACCGACGAAGAATCGTGCAGACTATGCAAGGAAAAAGATTATGATATGGTATTGCTTGGAAGCGGGATAGAAGAAGAATCTGAAAATAAATTGAGAGAATACTTTCAAAGTATCAATCCTAATTTACCAATTGTTCAGCATTACGGCGGAGGAAGCGGATTATTATACTGCGAAATTATGCAAGTAATTGAAAAGTTGAAAGGAATTAATGAAAGTTGACATAAAAATCACTAATTCACTCAATCACAATTCACAATTATATCAATCCTTTTCAATCTTAATATTCTTAGCATCAGCAGGATTCAGTACACGTTTAATACCCATAAATCTTTTCTGGTAATAAGCAGCGTCTAAATAATCATAACGAACACCACCGTTCCAAGCTGAGTGAATAAACTTAATATATTTGTCGGTTACTTCGGTAACAATTCCGACGTGACCGACTCTCTTCCCTTTGGCATTATGTCCTTTAAAGAAAATCAAATCACTAGGCTGGGCTTCAATTCTGGAAACGGAGTAACCTAATAAGCTTTGAGCAGCACTTCCATGCGGTAAAATCATCCCAAAGTTTTTAAAACAATAACGGACAAAACCAGAGCAGTCAAAACCTTTTTTGGTAGTTCCACCAGAGCGATACCTCAGATGAAGGTGGTCATTAGCGAAGTCGAGGAGATTATTTACTGTATTAAGATTGTAGTAATTAGACTTCTTGTGAGTCGAATCGGAAGGAATAAATTGTCCAAAAGAAACAAATTTAATTCCAATACAAAAGATGGTAAATAAAGCTTTTTTCAGCATAATATTGGGTATGATGTCTGAGTTCAGTGTCTAAATTAGTTAAAAATGTTCAAAAACGAAAACGTTTATCTTTATTTTATCCAATTGTCGATAAGCTTTTAACTGATTTTTTAAGATTATAGTATATCAAAATTGATAATTCATCCTGAAATTACTGAATGATCCTACCTTCAAAATGGTAAAGACAGGAATAGAAGCCATTGATTTTTTTGTTATATTTACAGTATATCATCCTTTAGAAATCATGAAAGTTGACTCAACAAATAAGCCATATCTTTTCAAGAAAGTAAAAACTTATTCCGCAGAAGAAATCATAGCGGCTGGAGGAAGCACTGCTTTTGGGAAGCTGACTGGTCATACGCCAGAACGTTTAAAAGATATGCCTGTAGGAGAACCTTTAACAGAAGAAGAATACCAAAAAGCACTAAAAATGTTAAAAAAGTAGATAAATTTAACTTTAGTGACAACTGATAATGACTTTGACCATCTCAATAATTACTTTCTCCAACTCTACAAACTTGAACCCAAAGATCTACGGAAATATCTTGCCAATTGAGTCGTTCTTCTGAAAGTATAAATCTCAATTTCTTTCTTGGTTACTTCTTCTAAAGTATGTAAAAAAATATTGGCTGTTTGTGCTTGCCAAGCTTGAAAAGTCACACTGATATTTCTGTGCTGAGGAAGATATTCAATAAAACGGGAGAAATTAAACGTAGTATCTGCAATGCCAGCACCAGCACGTTCGCCGTCTAAAGCATTAATTTGTTGTTCGATATGATTCGGCACAGGAACCATCATGATAGGTTTACCCAAATACATCGCTTCGCAAACCGATTCAAAACCTGCGGTACAAACTAATCCTGCACAATTTTGCATCATGTTCAAAAACTTCTCGGCATTTACTTGATGAAAAGTAAGGTTTTCATGACAGTTCCATTCATTGCCAAACTCACGATTATTCCAAAAACAATGTACTTCCACATTTCTGTGTTCAGCATGCCAATTGATAATATCTTCGGCTAATTTATGATGGGTAATATAGGCTAGAAAATATGATTTTGTCGTAGGTTGTAGAGCTTTTACTTCTTCACGCAAAAGCGGAGGAGTTACTACAATTTGGTTTGCATTATCTTCTGGCATTTCCACAAAAGATAATGCTAGTTTTTTTGTTGAATTAAGAGAGGTAAGATGGGTATTGAGATTCAATAAAAAACGGTCTATTTTTTTATTAGGCAATGAAACAAATTGATTGTGAAGTAACAAATACTGATGACCTACGCAAACAACTGGAATATTGGGGCGATGAAATTGAGCATACAATCCACAGATAATATCATAAAAATTCACGATAACATCTGGACGATGTGTATTTACTTCTTCCGCTAAAAATTGAATACTCTTGCGATACTTGCTGAGTTTTAACAAATGTGTTTTGATGGTATCCCAAACTTTAACTGCTTTGGTTTGTCCGTAAACTAAACTTGGAGCTGCAAAAGTATTAATCGGAGCTTTAATTTTATCTGTAAAGAAAGTCGGTAAATTACGATTGTCTTCCATGCCAACCATTACAGAAACCACTTCATGCCCTGCGGCAGTCAGGATTTCAAAAAGAGAAATAGCCTGTGTTAAATGTCCACGACCTTCTCCTTGCACGACGAATAAATACTTGCTCATATTGGTTGTATGTTAAGAGATACTCATAAAAATTCCTTTGGCAGTTTTCATTGCCTCGGCATCTATTACTTCATCGGTTACTTCTTCTTCTAAATCCAGTGTGTTTTGGAGTAGATAAAGTAAATCCCAATTGCCTTGGTAGTCTTCAACCAAAGCCGTTAATGATTCTACCCAATCGCCCGAATTCATATAAGTTATATCTTGAATCAAACGAATGTCTGGTTTGTGGATATGTCCACAAATAATACCTTCGCAATGATTTGCTTTGGCCAATTCGATGAGCTTTTCTTCAAAGTCCGAAACATAGTTTACAGCTTCTTTTACTCTTTGTTTAATTTTCTGAGAAAAAGAGTAATAAGAAAAGCCTCGCCACTTACGATATTGGTTATATAGTTTGTTGATGGATAAAAGGAAATTATAACCAATATCGCCGAGGTAGGCGAGCCATTTCATTTGCGAAGTGACCGAATCAAAAATGTCTCCATGTGTAATGAAGAAGCTTTTTGAACCAGATTGTAAAATATAATCACGTTGAACGATAAAGTATTTTCCTAATTGAAAAGGTATGATTTGATCTAAAAAATCATCATGATTACCTCTCAAATAAATTACTTTAGTATTATGATTTTCAATCATTTTCAAGACAGTCCTAAAAAAAGCAGTATGTTTTTTCTTCCAAGAGCCACCTTTTTTCAGTTGCCAACCATCAATAATATCGCCATTCATGATTAAGGTTTCACAGGAAATACTCTTCAAGAAGGCTGTTACTTCTTTAGCTTTTGAACCTTCTGAGCCTAGGTGAACATCAGAAATGATGACGGTTTTATATTGCTTTGGCGTTTTCATAATCCAAAGTTGTTATTTTACTTTAATCAGATGATTGCCAGAATATTAAAGGATTGTTAAGGATTAGTTTCTTGAAAATAAATATCCTACACCTTTGATAGTACGAATATAGTCTTCTCCGATTTTTTCACGAATCTTGCGGATGTGTACATCCACAGTGCGTTCTGTGACGTGGATACCTTTGCCCCAAACACTTGAAAGGATTTCGTCTCGTGTATAAACCTTATTTGGATTACTCACAAAGAACATCAACAAGTCGAATTCTTTTTTGGGTAAAGTCCAAGAAGATTCCTTTACAGCGATAGAATAATTTTGGCGGTTAATGATTAAATCCTCCAAAACCACTTTTTCTTCTTCTAAGGTTTCGGCAATGTTGCGTTGAAAAACAGCTTTAATCCTGCTAATTAAAGCCCTAGGTTTCACAGGTTTGATGATATAATCGTTAGCACCAATATCAAAAGCGGCAACTTCCGAATACTCTTCTGTTCTGGCGGTCAAGAATATCAGATAAGAATTCTTCAATTCTTTAGATTGTTTGATGATTCTGCCAGCTTCAATACCATCCATAACGGGCATCATAATGTCCATCAGAATCATGTCTGGCAAGAAATCTTGAGCTACTTGAATCCCCTGAAGACCATTTTCGGCGGTACGGATTTGAAAACCTTCTTTCTGTAGGTTGTATTCAAGTAATTCTAGAATATCTGGGTCGTCGTCAACCAATAAGATTTTCAGAGATAGGTCAATCATTTTTTATAATCTTAAAAAGTTTGATAAATTTTAACCAAACTTACTGCCCTAAGATTATCTCAGTGTTAAGCTTGAATTATGCTTTCTTTATGTTTATTACGAAACAAACATTGAAGTCATAAACCAAGTAAAATTGCGTTGAAAAACGCCTAGATAACGTCCTACTTTTTGCATGAGATGATTTGTTTAAATTTATGTCTCAAAAGTAGTTTTCTAATGTAATCATATCATTAACAACACTTTACGTTTTTGTAAAAGAAGTTGTTTGTACAAAGAATTAACATATCCATAATTATCTGATAATCATTGAACATTGTAATGTCTATTATTTTCGATTTCTAATATTAACCATGAAATCATGCCAGCCCAAAAACTTATTTTCCTTTATTCAGACTCCACTTTCACACCGTGGAAAGAAAATATTTTCGGAAGTACCATCGCTACTTTCTTGAAAGCTACACCAGAAGACTACTATCCTTATGTAACACATTTTGTGGGTTTTACGACAGAGTTTGCCAATTTTCTAAAGCAATTCGATGTGGTTTTTAATGTGTGTTATGGTTTTGGAGAAGTTGGTCAGGCAGATATTGCTCGTTGGTTAGATAGCCATGCTATCAAGCACACCGCAAGTACTTATGAAGTACAAATCTTAGCCAAAGACAAAATGAATCTTCCACAAATCTGTGAAGCAATACAAGTAAAAACGCCTCCTATTATAGAACTCAGCGATGTCGCTTCTTTAGAATACGAACGCTATATTGTAAAGCATAGGATGGGAAGTTTGCATTTGAATATGTTGGTTTTTGATGCTTCTGAAATACCATATCAGACTTTGATGGAGAAAGAAGATTACATCATTCAACCTTACATTACAGGACGTGAATTTACAGTTGGTGTAATTCCGAATGAAGACGGAACAGATTACATGGCTTTATCACCTTTAGAGATTCGTCCTGATGATAATAGAGAAGTATATATTGCAGGACAAGCCTATGGAGTAACCGAAAAAATATTGAATCCAGCAATGGAAGAAAGTATTCGTCAGGAAATCATGCAAAAGGTTTTGACTTTACACAAAACGATGAAAATCAGAGGAATGTCCAGAACAGATATTCGTATTCATAATGGCGAAATTTATGTATTGGATATTAATACAATGCCCAATTTAGATGCCCGTAGTTTTTTACCAAGTATTGCTTTGAACGAAGGTATTGATTTAAAAGAACTTTTCCGTAGAATTTTATTAATGACTCAATTAGCATATTCCAAAACTATTGAGTTGGAAATGGCTTAGTTTACAATTCCTTTACAATCCATCAGTAAAGTTTACAAAGGCTTAATTGTCAGACAACCAATAGCTTATCTTAAAAGACAATCTTTGCGAAACCAAACTGAAATTAGATGCAAAGACGAGATTTACTTCGCCAGATGGGGCTTGTAGCTGGCGGTTTATCCATTCCGAATTTTGTAAAAGCACAAGAGCAAACCAATACTCCGAAAAGAGTTTTAAGAGTTGCACATATTACTGATGTACACATTGAGGAAGCCATTCCTTTAGTAAATTCTTCAAAGGGTTTTGCTAAATGTTTACATCATATTCAAAATGAAGTAAAGCCTGATTTAATTATCAATTCTGGTGATTGTGTGATGGATGCCCATAAACACAGAAAAGGAAATGTAAAAAAGCAGTGGAATTTATTCAATGATGTGCTGAAGGCTGAAAACTCCTTACCTATTTTTCATAGTGTTGGTAACCATGATATTTGCTGTGAAGGTGATAGCCAAAGTAGTTTTGAAGATGGGAAAAAATGGGCAATGGATGAAATGGGCATTGACAAGCGTTATTATAGCTTTGATAATAAAGATTGGCATTTTGTAATGTTGGATAGTGTTCAGAAAAAGAAAGATGGTTCTTGGTACACTGCCAATGTTGATGAAGAACAATTCGATTGGTTGAAAAAAGACCTTAAAGCTTTACCATCCAATAAACCAACGATGGTTATCTCGCACATTCCTATTTTGGCAGCTTGTGTCTTTTTTGATGGAAACAACATGAAAGAAAAAGATGGGCGTTGGGAAGTACCAGGAAGTTGGATGCACACTGATTCTAAACAATTAGCAGAACTTTTCCATGATCATAAAAATGTAAAACTCGCTGTTTCGGGACATATACATTTAAGTGACCGTGTTGATTATAATGGTGTTTCGTATTGTTGTAACGGAGCTGTTTCTGGTAGATGGTGGTTCGGGAAATATCAACACACCGAAGCGGGCTATGCAGTAATTGATTTATACGACGATGGTTCGTTTACCAATAATTATGTTAGTTATTAATTTAGTGATTGAGTGAGTTGTGATTGAGTGATTATTTAGTTGTGAATTGTTAATTAGTGAGTTGTGAATAAGTTATCAGTTTTTAATTAATAACCAAATTATTCTTTAGACCAAAAGCATTCACTAATTCACAACTCACTCAATCACAATTACTTCAAATATCCATATTCAATAGCAAGCTTGATGAGTCCTGCTACGTTTTTTACTTCAAATTTTGCTAATAAATTACTTCTGTGAGTTTCTACGGTTTTGTCGCTGATGAAAAGTGTTGTGGCTATTTCTTTTGTGGTTAAACCTTTTCCGATAAGGTCAAGTATTTCTCTTTCTCTTCTTGTAAAACGAATCTGATAAAGGCTTTTTTCTTGTTGTTTTTGTCGTGTCAATCCCCTCATGATGATATTCATCACTTCTTCACTTTGGTAAGTATTGCCTTCATAAACTGTTCTAATGGCTTTTTGTAATTCTTCCGTACCAGTATTTTTCAAAATATAGCCTGAAGAACCATTTTTAATCATTTTCGTGATAAAGCTTTCATCATTATACATCGACATCGCCAATACTTTGACAGTTGGATAATTGTCTGAAATATACTTACAGACATCCAAACCACTGTCTTCACCAAGGTTGATGTCCAGCAGCACAACATCAATGCTATTTGCTGCTAAAAAAATCTTAACTTGTTCAGCCGTTTTGCATTCGCCAACTACTTCAAAATCTGAAACAGGCGATAACAATGAAGCTACTCCCTCTGTGAAAATTTTATGGTCATCAACTAATAAAATGCGTATCATTACGTGATTAATATTTGGCAAATGTATATTTATACTAATATGAAGAACCTTCTTTTATCTCCTAAAATAACAATATTATTTTTGCTTCTCAAGGTTTCTTTAGCAATTTCCCAAGATGAGTACCCTAGTTTAAGTAAAAATTATACTAAAGCTCAGTTGGATAATATGTTATTGAAGTATCAAAACAGAAAAGATACGCTTGGTCTAGCTTATACTTATTGGAGTTATGCCAAAAGTGAAGAGAAACAGTACGGACTCAATTATTCTCCACTTACGAACCTCCGTAAAAGTATGGAGTGTTTTCTAATAATGAAAGATTCGGCTAATTTTTACAATATACGAGGGGCTTTGGGGTCTTACTTTATGGATAGACCTTTTATCAAAGAGTACGCAAAAGAATATATAAAGAGTGCTGTTGATTATTTCAGAGTAAAAAATCAACCCATTAGTGAAATTGGGCATTTAGTGAATTTAGCCAATATTGATATTCACGAGAATAATTTCAAAAACGTAAAAGAAATCCTTGATAGGGTTGAAATGCTTAATAAAAAAGTAAAAGATGAGGCATACGAAGGGAGACTTCATTCTTCTTATTCAGATTATTATTATCGTATCGCAAAGTATGACGAATCGCTCAAACATGCTGAAATAAGTTATAGAATAGGCAAAAAACTACAAATTGATTGGTTGGAGGCTCTTTCACTTTACGTAAAATCTAAATGTTATGATGCTTTAAATAATCAAGAAGAAAGACTTGCCACTTTATTAGAAAGCCAAAAAATTGTTGAAAGTAATAGCATATTGATACAATTACAAAAAGAAGTGTATTACGAAATTCAAAACTATTACTTCAAACAAAAGAATTTTCAGAAGGCCTATGACTTTATGAATAAGGCTAGAAAAACCACTGAAGAAATCTATTTCTCTAAAATGGAAAGCGATGTTCGTGCTTTTAGCGAATATAATTTACTGGAAAAACAGCGCATGGTGGTTTCTAAAATTGCTTTAGAAAAGAAACTCGCCGACATTGAATTAGACAAACTTTTGATTCGTCAACAAATGTATATAGTCTTGATTATTTTGGCGATTCTTTTGATTAGTGTGCTGGCTTATGCCTATTTTAGCCGACAACGCTTTAATCGATTAGATGCTGAGAAAGTAAAGAAAAATATTCAAATCGAAACACTTCGTGCGTTGATTAACGGACAAGAAATTGAAAGACTACGGATTTCGCAAGAACTTCATGATGGTTTAGGTACTTTATTGTCCAGAATTAAATTCCAGACCGAAAATATCAATACTTCTAAAGACCAAATTGCAGAAATGATAGATGATGCCTGTGATGAAGTGCGTATTATTTCAAGTAATTTACAACCCAATGCACTGACGCAATTTGGGTTAATTCGTTCGATTGATGATTTGATTTTAAAACAGAACAGTACTTCTCCGAATATTATCTTCCAACATTTTGGGAAAGAATTTGAGATTTCGCCTGAAAGTAGCTTGATGATTTTTAGAATTATTCAAGAATTGATGACGAATGCCCTCAAGCATGCCGATGCTTTTGAAATTCTGATTCAACTAGTATATCAAGAAGAAAGAACTTTGACCATCACCGTTGAAGACGACGGCAAAGGTTTTGACGATAACAAAGTACAACCAGAGAATAATGGATGGAATAATATTCGTTCAAGAGTAAATTATTTACACGGCATCATTGCTTTGCATTCAGAACCTACTGCTGGTACTTCTGTAACGATTTCAATTCCTTTTGTTTGATAAGAAAAACGCTCAATGCTGAGTCAAGCACTGAGCGTCAATATTACTTTTTTATAAAACTCCTCTTTTCATTTTGTCTAAAGTATTTTCCAAGCTACTGCTTTCTTCACCATATTTTTTTAAGGTTTCTACTGCATTTGTTTGCCATTGAATCGCCTCTTCCTTTTTACCAGTTTTATAGAGTAAACAAGCATAAGTATCCATCATCATTGGGTTTTGTTTACGGTTTACATCTGGCGAAAGTGTCTCATAAATCTCTATTGCTCTTTTCGACCACGTAAGTGCTTTTGCTAAACTTTCTGAATTGTTGGTATATTTATAATAAGAAAAAGCAACATTATTCAATTGTCGGGCATAACCTATGAAAAAAGGAGTGTATGTGGTGGATATGACTGCGATACCATTTTGCTCTTTTTTCTTCGAATTGAGTATAGCATTTCGTTCATTATCTTCTCTTTTTTTCAAATTATCTACCGATACATTCATCAACAAATAATCACAAAAAGCCTGAGAATCTCTTAAATATGCAGTAGTGTCTTTAATAGCTTCAAAGAAACTTAACAAATAAGTATATCTTTTGAAACTTCCTTTTTCAAAACCATCAGTATTGACATTTTCTATAAAACTACCAATCTGATATGCCAAAGCTTTGTCCTTATTTTTCATCGCAATAGCATTAGTACTTTGTATAATTCTGTTGTTAATATTTACTCTTTCTTTTAAAGAATAAGTAAAAAATAAGCTATCAACAGTTTTTTTAGAAAAAAGATTTAGCAAGAGTTTTCTACCAATATTGTTCAATGGTAAAGCTTGTTCTGTAATGAATTTAGCCATTTCAATCGTTGAAAGTTCTGCTAAAGTTTGCATCTGAAGGTATTCATTTACTAATTCATAAGCGTCAATGTCAAATTTATTTCTTTCTTCAATAATTTTTCTGAGCAGTTCTTTACTTCGATCTCCATTTTTGTATTTCAATTCTAATTCTTTTAAAGGATTATTCTTTGAGAGCTCAATGGCTTTATCGGCTAATTCTAAATAAAAAGTTGGGTTTGAATTAGTAGAGTTTACTTTTCGTAAAACAATTCCATCTGCATCTAAAAAAATAGAACCCATATTAAAGTTCTCTAGCTGATTTTTTTCGTTGATTTGCTTAAAGATTTCATCTTCTTTTTTTACTGAAACAGCAATAAAATTGAGTGCATATTTTTCTTTTAAAAGAGTACTAGAAAGTCCTTTTTGAGCTACTTCATTACATTGATTACAAGTGGCAGCATTTAATTGAACAAAAATGAGTTTTTTGTCTTTTTTAGCTTTAGAGATTAACTTTTCATAAGAAGGGAAATTATCAAATTGTACTTGTGCTTGAAGGTTTGAAAGTGTAAATAAAGTACATAACAGTACGATGTAAAAAACAGAGTGTTTCATAGTGATAGAAATGTTAAATATTGAATTAATAAGGTATTTCACAAAGCTAATCAAAAACACTTATTGTTCACAAGTATTTTTGATTTACTGAAGTATTACTTCAATAATGTTAATTATTTTTTATTTTATTTACTTATCTTGGCAAAGTATTCATACGCTGTTTTTTTAGTACATTCTATCACATTTTAAACATACACAAACATGAAAGTAATCACCGTTATTCTTTTTTTATTAGTTTCTTCTACAAGTTTTGCACAAACCGATAGCACAAAAGCAAAAGACATCAAAAAACTTCTTGAAGTAAGCGGTACTGCTAAGGCTGTCAAAACAATGATGACACAATACATGAGTATGATGAAAACTAGTCCTGTTTACAAAGATGCACCAGCAGGTTTTTTTGATAAAGTACTTACTACGATTGATTATGACGAATTTATAATGTTATATGTACCTATTTATGACAAACATTTTACTCATAGTGAAATAAAAGAACTGATAGCTTATCATGAAAGTCCGATAGGAAAAAAAGTAATTGAAAAACAACCACTCATCATGTCAGATTCAATGCAAATGGGGAAAGAATTTGGAGAAAAACTAGGTAGAAAGGTATATCAACAAATGCAAGAAGAAAAAGGCGAAACAGAAGAGCCCGAAGAAGAGGACGAAAATAAATAAACCACAGCACGAGTTTCCAACTCGTGCTTTTTTTGTTAATTATTAGTTTTTGTGACGGATTTGAAATCCGTATTACAGAGCATATCAAAAATGGTTGAAAATTTATTTTCACAAACTTCCCCGTTCCCATCAAATAATCGAAGTTCTCTTTAAAAACCTTCTTGCTTCTTTATGGAATAATAATAAATGACTATCAATAGTTGTTTAAAACTGTATTCAAAGTTTTGTTAAAAGTCGTAACCATTAATCTGGAAAGCACAGAGTCTTGATATAAATAGTTTTGTATATTTCTGTATATCAATTAATTGTAAGCGTACAATGCTATATAATAAACATATAGTAATAAACTAAAACAGTCTAACAATACTTCATTGTAATACGATTATAAATTAGAGCAGTCTAACAATACTTCATTGTAACACGATTATAAATTAAAACAGTCTAACAATACTTCATTGTAATACGATTATAAATTAAAACAGTCTAACAATGCTTCATTGTAATACGATTATAAATTAGAGCAGTCTAACAATACTTCATTGTAATACGATTATAAATTAGACCAGTCTAACAATACTTCATTGTAATACGATTATAAACTAAAACAGTCTAACAATATAGATTTGTTAGACTGTTCTGGTTGATTGTATAGCAATGAAGGAATGTCGTTCTATATATTCCAAATTTCCCAAGCTTTTTCTGCTTGTCCGTGAAGCATCTCTAAACCAAAGTGAACACCTTTTGCCCCATTTTTCATTCCTTTTTTTAAGAAAGTAGTCTCTAATGGATTATAGACGATGTCATACAACAAATGTTTATCCGTCAATAAATGATATGGAATTGCTGGAAAGTTTTCTATTTTAGGATACATTCCTAAAGGAGTGGTATTCACAATAAAAAGATGTTCTTTCATTACTTCTTCTGTCAATTCTTCATAAGTAATGGTATCATCTTCTTTAGTTCTTGATACATATTGTGTGGCTAAACCTAAATCTTGCAAAGCTTGAATAATAGCTTTTGCAGCACCACCCTTTCCTAATACTAAAGCTTTCTGAGGTAAGATTTCTTGAAAGTCAGCCCATTTTTCTAAAGTCCATCTGAAACCCCAATAATCAGTATTAAAACCTTTGGTAGAACCATCAGGCATAATTTTAATGGTATTAACCGCACCGATTTTCAAAGCGGCTTCATCTACTGCATCCAAAAAAGGAATAACGTTTTGTTTATGCGGAATCGTAACATTCAAACCTTTTAGTGCTGGGTTATTATTTTTCAATAAAGTAGGAAAATCTTGAATGTTTTCTAATTCAAATTTTTCATAAGTATGCGTGTCGGCAATACCTAATTGTTGGAATTTTTCTGTGAAGTATCCTTTAGAAAATGAATGTCCAAGCGGATAGCCAATAAGTCCGTAAAGATTCATGTTGATTGTTTTAATAAACCTATAAGGTTTTGCTAAGTAACTGGAAAGATGATATTTATATGTAAACCTTATAGGTTTTGGTTTTAATTTTAATACTCCGATTTTTTTTGATATTACATTCCTTTACTTTCCATAAAAGATTGTAAAATGATTGTCGCAGAGATTTTATCAATATTTCCTTTTTCACGACGATCTTTTTTGGAATATCCGCTCGCAATCATCGCACTCATTGCCATCGACGAAGTAAAACGTTCGTCATGCAAATGAATGGGCATTTCAGGAAATGCTTTTTTTAGCCCTTTCACAAAGCCTTTTACTTGTGGCGTATTGTTGGTGTCTTCGCCATCTAAGTTGATTGGCATTCCTACAACTATGGCTTCAACTTCTTCACGGGCAATGTATGCCTTCAAGAATTCCAAGACATCTTTGCTATGAACAGTGTCTAAAGCAGAAGCAATGATTTTTAAAGGGTCAGTTACTGCCAAACCTACTCTTTTACTGCCATAATCTATGGCTAAAATTCTTCCCATTGTATTTGAATTACTTCAGTCATTACTCTTTTAATATATTCATGAGAAAGAAATTGAATTGAAAAGTCTTTCTTCTGAATAGTAAAGCCAAGGATGAAGTATTGTTGATTTATTATCTTACAAAGTTACATCATTTTATTGGGCAAATATTTTCCGAAAGAATTCATCGTTATTAAAAAACCTATTCCTGCTGAAAAAGGTAGAACATTATATGCTTTTTAAGAATTTATTGGTATTTTGTTGTTAAAATAATTTTTTGATTAAATGATGAAGGAAAATAAGCCCGTAAATAATTCTCCAATGAGTGTCAGACTCCCCATTATCATTGCTTTTACTTTGGTGATAGGAATGCTTGTTGGTGCCAATTTCTTTGGTGGTCAGTCGAGGATGAATAATGTAGCAAAAGGTATTGCAAAATATCGTGAAGTACTTTCTTTGGTTGAAACCAATTATGTAGATTCAGTCAGTACAGATTCTTTAGTAGAGTTTTCTATCAAAAAAATGTTAGAAAAATTAGATCCACATACTTCTTATTTTTCAACAGAAGACGTTGCAGCGGCACGTTCACAATTAGAATCAGGCTTTGATGGCATTGGCATTGAATTCAATGTTTTTAATGATACTGTTTATGTGGTGAATGCTATGGTGGGAGGACCTTCGGATGCCGTAGGTATCAAAAGTGGTGACCGACTAATTAAAGCAGATGGTGTTTCATTAATAGGACAAAAAGTGAATTCTAGTTTGATATTTAGTAAACTCAGAGGACCAAGAGGAAGCGAAGTAAACCTAGAAATTGTAAGAAATGGCGAAAGCAAAGTCAGAACTTTTACGGTTACTCGTGATAGAATTCCTTCTTACTCAATCAATGCTGGTTTTATGATGGATAACCAAACAGGATACATCAAAGTGGATCGTTTTACAGAATCTACTTATGATGAATTTAAAAAAGCGTTAACTTCTTTGAAATCGCAAGGTTTGAAAAGATTAGTACTTGATTTGCGTGGAAATCCTGGAGGATATAAAGACCGTGCTGAGAAAATGGTAGATGAATTATTATCAGACGATAGACTGATTGTTTACACAGATGGCAAAGGCACAAAGTTTGATTCGCAAACTTTTACTCGTCAAGAAGGTATTTTTGAAAAAGGAGCAGTGATTGTATTAGTTGATGAAAACAGTGCTTCGGCTTCTGAAATTGTAGCAGGAGCTTTACAAGATAATGACCGTGCTTTGATTGTCGGCAGACGTTCGTTCGGAAAAGGTTTGGTACAAATGCCAATTACTTTGCATGATGGTTCAGAACTAAGACTGACTATTTCGAGATATTATACGCCAAGTGGTAGGAGTATTCAAAAACCATACTCTTTAGGGAAAGAAGAAGATTACGAAAAAGACTATGAACAACGTTTGAAAGGAGGAGAGTTTTTTAGTTCTGACAGTATTAAGTTTAATGAAAAACTGAAATATAAAACTGTTGCAGGCAGAATCGTTTATGGTGGTGGAGGTATTACTCCAGATGTATTTGTGGCAAGAGATACTACTTATTATTCTAAGTATTTAACCGAATTGTTTAGCAAAAATGTTATCAGAGAATATGCGTTGAATTATGCAAATAACAATTTGAAAGCTTTAGATAAGCTTAGTTTCAAGGATTTCTCAAAACAATTTGTAGTGAATGATGCCATGATGGCAGATTTACAAAAATTGGCAACACAAGCAAAAATTAAATATTCAGCCAAAGATTACGAGCGTTCTGCCAATTATATCCGAGGACAAATAAAGGCTTTAGTAGCCAGAAATATTTGGCAAAGAAAAACAAATAGAACTTTGAACAATGAATATTATCAAGTGCTGATGTCTTTTGATGAAACACTGCAAAAAGCATTACAAAACTTTGATAAAGCAGAAAAGTTGGCTCGTGGCGAAATGGTTGAAACCTTGACGCATTCGGGTAAGCAGTAGTAATACCTTATTAAACGTACAATATTGAATAGGAGATTAAAAAGAGCATTAATTAGAGAAAATGCAAAATCGCAACGGCAAAATAGAAAACTAAATTGGGATAAAGTAAAATCATTTATTCGTATTATGCTTTTACTTTGGATTGGTAGTTCTTTGTTTATTTTTGGTATAATTTTATTTCAAGTAGTTAACAGGAATTCGGTCAGAGATGCTGTTTTAAAAAATCCTGTTGAAACTAGAGCGGTTATTGTTAAAAAGAAGAGTTCATCAAGAAGAAATACTGGTTATCTTGGAGAGTTTAAATTCTTTGTTTCTGGTGAAAGTTATGTAGGTACAACATTTAAAAATTACGAGGGACAAATTGGTCAAACAATTTGTGTGCAATACCTAGCAAGTAATCCTAAACAAAATATATCCTGTAAAGATTTAGCTTATGAATCAATAAAAGAAGACGTTATTTTTTCGTCTCTCAAGGCTTGTTTATTGATAATAGGAGTAACAACTGTTATGTATATTTTCTGGGTATTCTTTAACTATAATGAGTTTTTAAAAGAGTTTACTTAACAATAAAAATCCCATGCAAACCAAGTTTACAGGGGATTTTTATTAAAGATTGAATGTCAGATTAGTCAATCGTATATCCTTTATCTTTCAAGATTCTATCTAATAATTTTTTATCGCTATCATTATTAAATACTGTAAAAGGTAAGAAAATAAATTGGTATTGACCCATATCTAAAATAAAGCCTTCTTTCGTTTTTCTTGCACTTTTAATCATATCCCATTTAATAACGCCTCCTTCAGTGTCATTCAATTTCATCAAAATCTGGCGACTATCAATTTCGTAACGATATTTGCTAAAAAGCTGTTTGTATTGTTCTAATTGCGTAACACCTGTAAATTGAATAGCCCAGAAAATCAAATAAGCTAATGCACCGATAATCGTTAAAACATAAATCCAGTAATTATGATAAACACCAGTAAGGTTTACGATTACGTTGATAAAAATTAATGCTAAAGGCACAAATCCCCAATACCATTGATTTTTAATAAGTTGCATCATGTTTATTCCGATGAATTTATTTTTTTCAAGGGCAAACTTTTTGGTTTTGATTGCTAATGGATTTGATTGAATTGGTTGTTGTACTCGTCTTTGTTGTGACTGAGCGTATCCTTTTGCCATGTTTGTAATAAAATTTGGTGATTCAGAACACAAAGGTACAAAAAATAAGGAAGTTTTGTAGTGAAGAGGTTTATCCGTATCAAATTAATGATTTCCTAATAGAATTATTGAGCTATAATTACTTTAAGTACAAGATGAAATTATAGGGAAATTACCTGTAATGATTTGTTTTAGGTATTTTTGAATGCTAATTTTAACATCTTAATGAAACATATCCAAGACTTTTCAAGCATTGTAAATTATGGAACTTATCGAAAGCCAAATCCTGAGTCAGACACAAGTACTTCAAAAAATTAGAAGAATTGCTTTTGAAATTTATGAAAATAATTTTGAAGAGTCTGATATTGTCATTGCTGGAATCAGAGGACAAGGTCATGCTTTTGCTAAATTGTTGGCAAGTACGCTTAGAGAGATTTCTCCTTTAGAAGCCAGTGCCGTTTTGATTGATGTTGATAAAAATATTACTTACGAAAGTCCAGTAGAATTTGACTGCGACGAAAGATTCTTAGAACGCAAAACTATCATCGTTGTTGACGATGTACTGAATAGTGGCAGAACATTAGCTTATTCATTATCTCCATTTTTAAGTATTCCCGTAAAACGCATTCAAGTAGCTGTAATTGTTGATAGAAATTACCGTCGTTTTCCTATCATGGCAGACTACGTGGGTTATGAACTTTCAACAACTTTAAGCGAATACGTTTCTGTTGTGTTAGACGACGAAAGCCGAATGGGCGTCTATCTTAAGTAAAGTTACAATTGGCTGATGATATTCATCAACCAATCTGCTTTGAAGAATAAGCCTAAAATTGGTAAAACTAAAAGTATCGCTAAGGCTAATTGTCCAGTACTGAGTTTAAAGATTTTGCCTTCTTCACTTTCTTTAAAGAACATCAAGAAAGGGATTTTTAAGTAGAAGAATAAAGAAATTACAGTATTTAATAAGCCAAAAGCGAAGAGTAATAATAATATTTGTTTTCCCGATAATTGGTAGGCTTCCCAAAGTGCAGAAAATAAATTGAGTTTCGCAAAGAAACCAGCGGTTGGTGGTAAGCCCGCCAATGAAATCATCACGATTACAACCAATGTTCCAAACAATGGATTGATTCTTCCTAAACCTTTAAAGTTGTCAATAGAGAATTTTGAAGTATTTTCTGCAACATTATTGTCAGTTCTATTAGCGGCTAAATCAATCAATAAAAAGGCTGAAAAATTCGTGAACAAACTTACGATTAAGTAAAAAACTACACTTTTTACTCCCAATTCAGAAAGTGTTACCAAGCCAATCAACATAAAACCTGTATGAGCAATGGTTGAATAAGCCAATAATCTTTTGGTATCATTTTGCCATAAAGCTGAGAAATTCCCGAAAGTAATACTTGCCAAAGCGATTACTGCTGTAAGTACTTGCAAGTCGTTCGGAACAGCTGAATAAAAGCGAATAATGACTAGAAAAGCTGCAATTTTAGGTGCTACAGCAAAGAAAGCAACAATTGGAGTTGGAGCAGATTGATATATATCTGGCGTCCAGATATGAAAAGGACTAGCTGATATTTTAAATAAGAATCCACAAAGTGTAAGTACAATTGCAATCGTCGAAGCGATATTATCTGTTTGAGCAATTCCCCTTGAAAAGTCTGGCGAAGCAATGTTCAAAGTACCCGTCATGCCGTATAATAAAGACATTCCATAAAGCATAACTGCCGAAGCCGCCGCACCAAATAGAATATATTTTAAACCACCTTCAGAAGCTTTTTTTGTTTTATTAAATGCTGTAAGAATGTAGGATGAAATAGAAACGATTTCGATAGAGAGATAAATCATTAATAAATTCACCGACATCGTCATTAGGTTTAAACCAATCAATACGCTAATGATTAAAGGGTAAAATTCACCAGCATATTTTCTTTTTGAGACATAAATATGTGCCAATAGAATAATGACAGAAAGCGTACAGAGTACTTTAAAGAAAATGGCTTTGCTGTCTAATATCAGCATTTGCCCAAACAAGAAAGTATCATTTGTGTTTGAAAACTGTTGTATAATTTGATTTAGAGCAATTAAAACTGAAATCAAAGAGATACCCCATAACGTATTTTGATAAGCGTTTTCGTTAGTACTTTCAGATAAATCAGATTTTTTAGAAGCGTATTTATAAAGGAATAATTCAGCAATAATAAGGAGTAAAAAGACCGCCCCCAAAAATACTTCAGGAGAAATGATGCTCAAACTATCAAGAATATGGGCAAGTAAATCGGGCAAGTAAATTATTTTGGTCATTATTTTTCGTCGCAAGCGTGTTTTATTCTACTTTTGTTGTTATGTTTGAGTTTAACTTCAATTTTAGTAAAATTATGAATAAAACTAAATTCTACTGGTTGATTCAAATGCTCTGCTGGTCGGTTGTCACACTTCTTTCCATCCAACACATTGAATTTACTGATTTCAACCAATCTACTAAAACTATTTATTTAATACTTTATTTTTTTACAGGTCTGTTATCAAGTCACTTTTATAAAATTATTATCGGTCGATTTCATCCAGATGACATTACTCATCTTCAAAATGCACTTCTCCCGATTGTAGGTGCTTTGTCGATAGGCTCTGTTTATACCGTTCTCGATTATCAATTATATAATTATTCTGATACTTCTTTTGGAGCTTTCGTTGTGATTTTCCTGAAAAATGTATGGAAAGTTTTGCCTTGGTTTATGTTTTTTAATTTGTTCCGTTTTCTCAGTATTTATCAAGACAGAAAACAAAGAGAATCACATACCGAAAATTTATTAAGAATATCAAAATTAGAAAGCCTTAAAAAACAGTTAAATCCTCATTTTTTATTCAATGCTTTGAATAGTATTAAGGCTTTGACACTTATTGATAATGTGCAAGCTCGTGAATCTATCATTCAATTATCTGATTTACTCAGGCTTTCTTTGAACCTCGGCGAACAACAAAAAGCAACACTGAGCGAAGAACTTCGTTTGGCTGAAAATTACCTTTCTCTTGAAAAGCTTCGCTTTGATACTCGACTCGAATATGATTTCCAGATTCAAGAAGACATTGGAAATATCTTAATTATGCCAATGACTATCAATACGCTTTTAGAAAATGCTGTAAAACATGGAATCGGACAATTAAAATCTGGTGGACATATCAGAGTTACTGCAAAGACTGAAAAAGGTTATATCATTTTAAGTGTTGAAAACTCTGGTGTTTTTGATCCAAGACCTAAAAGTAATGAAGGTGGTATTGGACTAGAAAACCTTAAAAAACGCCTAGACCTACAATATGGTGATAATGCTTCTTTGAAAATTATGAATGCTCAAGGAAAAGTATCAGCCATTATTAGAATGCCTTACTGATATTAAAATAATTTTAATAGCTCAGAAATGGTAGCGTTCGTCAAATCGAAAATGAGATGAGGAAAAATACCAAATACCAAAGCCAAGATTGCTAAAGGATAGAGCATTGATTTTTCTCTGAAGTTTAAGTCTTCTAAAGCTCCTTCAAATTGTCTAACCCAGTATTTCCCAAAGAAAATTCTTTGTAAAGTCCAGAGGAAATAACCAGCGCCTAAAACCAAACCAAATGCAGCGATTGCCGTTAACCATCTTGGAATTAACGGGCTATTAAAACCGCCCATTAAAGTAAATACTTCACCAATGAAACCTGAAAAAGCAGGTAAACCCAAAGAGGCAAAAAAGGCAATAGCTGTCATGGCTGTGTATAATGGCATTTTATTCGCCAAACCTTGATAGCTATCAATACGGCGGTCGTGTGTGCGGTCATACAAAACACCCACCAATAAAAACAACATTGCCGAAAGTACTCCATGCGAAAACATTTGATAGACCGCTCCGTTGATACCTTCGCTGGTTAATGAGCCAATTCCTAAGAGGACAAAACCCATGTGCGAAACCGAAGAGTAAGCAATCATTTTCTTCAAATCATTCATGGCTAAAGCATTGAATGCTCCGTAAATAATGGATAATACACCAAAGGCTACAATCACAAAAGCGTATTCAGTCGCTACTTCTGGAAAAATTGGATAGGCAATTCTTAAAAAACCATAACCACCAATTTTCAATAATATACCTGCAAGTACAACCGAAACTG
Source organism: Arcicella gelida (assembly GCF_034931025.1). Taxonomy (NCBI): domain Bacteria; kingdom Pseudomonadati; phylum Bacteroidota; class Cytophagia; order Cytophagales; family Flectobacillaceae; genus Arcicella; species Arcicella gelida. The sequence goes on from NZ_JAYGIL010000015.1 coordinate 110,998, forward strand.
GTGTTGGTGCTTCTACGTGGGCATCTGGCAACCAAGTATGTACTGGTACAGCTGGTAATTTAATACCAAAGCCTATCATCAATAAAATAAAAGCTAAAGCACGAGCAGAGAAATTGAAAATCTGAGTTCCAGATAAAATATTTAACCAAGAATCAGGAAGGAAATTCCCTGCATCTGGCATAAATCGTAAATCAAAAGTATGTACAATTTGCTCTGAAGGAATTTTTAGGTCTTTCAACAGGTTTTGTACTTCTGTAATAATTTGTGGCGTGATTTCCGAAACATCATTAATTAAACCAATTCTGACAGCCGTTTCTACTGGGTCAACTACTGAAAGATACAGGGCAATCATTACGATTAAGATAAAAATAGAGCCGAATAGAGTATAAAGGAAAAATTTGATAGAAGCATATTCTTTTCTTGGTCCGCCCCAAATACCAATCAAAAAGTACATGGGTAACAGCATGAATTCAAAGAAAAGATAGAACAAGAACATATCCAAAGCCATAAAACAACCAATCACTGAACCTGTCAATAGCAAGTAAAGCGAAAAGTATCCTCTTTCTTTTTGTTCAATTTGAAAAGATGAAATCGCTCCAATAAACATCACAATGCCCGTCAATAAAACCATTGGCATACTGATACCATCTACGCCCAAAAGGTAGTCGATAGAACCAATACCCAAATTTCCCAATGGTATCGTTATCCAATCCAATTGTTCAAGGAATTGATAATCGGCAACATCGTAGTTGAAATTTTGGTATAAGTAAATACAAATCGCTAATTCTATCGCTGTAACGCCTAGCGTAAACCATTTGAAATAAGCTTTGAATTGGTCTGGTGAAAAAGCCACAACCAACGAAGCAATCAATGGTAAAAATATAAGTACTGATAAAATGGGCATAATGATATAAGAATAATTGTGTTTGCTGGAGTCTCAAACGCAATATCAAGATGAAAAAACGATAAAAATAACCAATGCAATCAAGCCTAAAAACGACATGGCTACATAAAGTTGCACTTTACCCGCTTGTACTGAACGAGTAACTTTTCCGATTAGTCCAGCAAAAAATGCCATCGCATTCGGAATTCCATCAATAAATTTGGCATCAAACCAAGCAATCATACTAGCAATTACTACTTGTATTTTAGCAAATCCATTTACGAATTGGTCAAGATAATCTTTGTCTAATACTTGTAATAAACCTGATGTTTTCAATACTGGATTAACAAAGGTTTTTTGATAAAGAACGTCTAAAGTCGGAACTGTAAATTCAAATACTTTATTTCTGGATAAATAACCTAAAGCAATTCCCGCAAAAGCCAAGCCAGTAGAAAGATAAGCAACCCAATGATTTTCGCCTGATTTTTCTATTATTTCAGGTTTCATAAATTCCCAAAACCAAGTACTTTCAGCATTGAGTGGATTGAAAGTAAATATAAAACCAATGGACAAAATCGCTAATAAACCGATGGGAAAAGTGATTTTCCAAGAACCTTCATGAATGGCAAATACATCTGCTTTTTCGTTTCTGAATTCACCGAAGAAAATCATCCAAACCTGACGAGTCATATAAAAAGCTGATAACAAAATACCGATAAAAAATACTACGGATATTACTTGTAGGGCTAAACTTTGATGTTGTTCTGCCTGTGCAATTATTTGTGCAAGGATAGAATCTTTCGATAAAAACCCAGAAAAGAAAGGAATCCCTGCCAACGCCAATGAACAAACCACATAACAAACGAAGGTAAAAGGCATTCTTTTACGTAAACCGCCCATTAATCGCATATCTTGTGTATCAAAACCGTGTCCTGCATGATGCAAAGCATGAATGATAGAACCCGCACTTAAAAATAATCCAGCTTTAAAGAAAGCATGGGTTAATAAATGAAAAATAGAGGCATCAGAACCTACTCCTACAACCATTAAGCCGACCTGTGAAATGGTAGAATACGCTAAAGTCTTTTTAATATCTGTTTGAAAAATTGCATAAACTGAACCCATCAACATGGTAATACAGCCAACTGAAGCGACTAACACAGATTCATCAAAACCGAATAATGGATGAATACGAGCCAATAAATAAACTCCAGCTACAACCATTGTGGCAGCGTGAATTAATGCTGAAACGGGCGTTGGTCCTTCCATCGCATCGGGCAACCAAGTATGCAATGGAAATTGTGCCGATTTACCAATACATCCACAGAAAAGTAATAAGCCTGCTACTGGCACTAGCGAAGTATCTGAAACATTCGCCATTTCGCTACTAAATGATAGAAAATTGCTATGTCCAAACAAGTAATAAGCTAGAAAAATCCCCAATAAGAAGCCTACATCACCCACACGATTCACGAGAAATGCCTTTTTGGAAGCATTCACGGCTTCTGGTTTTTGGTACCAGAAACCAATAAGCAAATAAGAACTCAAACCTACCAATTCCCAGAAAGCATACATTACCAATAAATTATCGGTCAAAACAATGCCAAGCATCGAGAATACAAATAGGCTTAAGAAACCAACATAACGATATTGGTCGGGTTCTTTTTCCATATACTCTAACGAGAAAATCTGTACCAGTAAAGCAATGAAGTTTACTAATACCAACATCATTAAAGTCAGCGAATCTGTTAAGAAGCCAAAAGAGTAAGTTTCTTTTCCGAGTACAAACCAATTGAAAACCAAATGTGGATTGGCGATGTGCAGATTTTGACGAAGAAGTACGATTGAAAAAATAAGGTTTAGCCCTGTTAAAGCGATACTTAGCCAAGCGGTCAAAGTATTATATTTTTTACCCAACAGAATTGGCATAATAAACCCTGCGAGTGGGGTTAGTAAAATGAGCCAAATCAAAGTGGAAGGATTCATAAAGCTTAATCACGAAGGTTTTTATACTCCTTCGTAGAGATTTTCTTGGAAAATTTCAATTTTTGTGCAAATATACGGGTCAAAATGTATTTACTCCTAATCGAATTCAGATAAAACCCACTAAGTTTGTGGAGTAATCTCTTAATATTCAATATTTCTTTGCAATTAATAGCATTTCCTTGCTTTATTTTATATTCTTAATTAACCAAATACTTTAATACGATGGATAACGCAAAAACAGTAAACTATTCAAGAACGACCATTACAGAGCTAATGATTCCGTCTTATGCTAATTTTGGAGGGAAAATTCACGGAGGAATTTTATTGTCATTAATGGATAAGGTGGCTTATGTATGTGCAGCCAAGCATTCGGGAACTTACGTCGTTACAGTATCGGTAGATAATGTTGAATTTAAACAACCCGTAGAAGTAGGTGAATTGGTTTCATTGCATGCTTCTGTAAATTATGTGGGCAATAGTTCTTTGATTGTAGGTATTAAAGTAGTGGCTGAGAATATCAAAACGGCAAGTGTAAAACATACAAATACTTCTTATTTTACGATGGTTGCCAAAGATGATCATGGAAAATTGACGGCTGTTCCACCATTGATTTTAGAAAGTGACGAAGACATCCGCAGGTTTTTGGAGGCACTCAAGCGTAAAGAAATCAAGAGTTCATACAAAGAGTTATTACATGATGCCAAAACTTGTATGGAAATTGACGAAAACTTACATTTATTAGATGCCGAACGCTGTATTGTAAAGCGTGAAAAAGATATGCAGAGCGAATGGATATAAATTAATAATTAGGTGTTTGGAATCATTTTGAAGCCAAGAGAAAATGGCGTATTTTTACAAAATTGATTCCAAAGTTTATCCTAATCTACTTATCCCAAATCTCTCTAATTGAGTATTCATGATGAAAATATTAAGAGTTATCCTCATTATCCTAGCAATTTTAGCTTCTCTTGCAGTTTTTTTTAGATTTTATTACACCAAATCGTTTAGTCCATCTTCAACGGCAGAATACGAAAAAAATGGTTTAAGTATTACTGTAGATTATTGTCAGCCTTCTAAAAAAGGCAGATTGATTTTTGGAACAGATACCGAAAAAGCCCTTGTGCCTTATGGAAAATGGTGGAGAACAGGAGCGAACGAAGCAACAGTTATCAAGTTTTCAAAAGATGTAACAATTGCAGGAAAATTACTCAAAGCAGGTACTTATACGCTCTTTACGATTCCAGAAAAAGGAGATTGGACAATCATTTTTAATGCTGAAGTTGGGCAATGGGGTTTATCTTATGATGAAAAGAAAGATGTCTTGAAAGTAGCCGCTCCATCTACTCAAACAACAGATAGTGCAGAAAAATTTACCATTGATTTCAATGAAAAAGAAGTAGGCGTTGATATGATTTTACATTGGGATACTACAGTAGTAACTGTTCCAATTCAATAATTGTATTTTGTATCAAAATCAAAAAATAAACATTTTGCGGTTTTCTTCGGTTTTGATATGCTTGAAGTATCTCGTGATATACTTCAGGTATGTTGAGAGATACTAAATCCCGCAAAATACCGCAAAAAAGTATCTCGTGATATACTTCAAGTATCTCGTGAGATATAAATTACCGCATAATACCGCAAAAAAGAGTCTCTCGATATACTTTAAGTGTGTCGGGAGACTCTTTTTGTATCAATAGCTATATAAAAAATATACACTCTTCAATCGTAAATGAAATATTTTATCTTTCATCTCAAACACTTCACCCTCTATTTTTTCAGCTTTAACCAATTTCTAAACTTATTCAGTTGATTTTTTTTAGTAATTTAAATCATGGATAAAAATGAAAAATGGATATGTTGGTATAGCTCGCTATTGATTGCCTTGCTTGTTAACGCTACTCGTTTGTTAGCTTTGAGGGAGAAAGGTATTGTTGCTCGCTACTGGCAATTTGATTTTGCCGAATACAGTTTTCAATTGTTGTATAATTTGGCATTTTGTGGATTACTTTTTTACCTTAATTTAAATCCTTACCGAAGCTTTGCACAAATTCTTTCACAAAAGAAATATGGTAAACTTTACTTGCTCAATGCTTTTGTGGTGCTTTTGGCTATCATACTTGGTTTGTGGGTACAGTCGCATTTATTTGCCGAAAATCATCTGAATGGCGTTGTGCGTGCTGGGTATGTAGCTCGTTTTGGGTTGAGTACTTTACTTGTTGCCATTATTGTTAAGATAATTTTATTGCTCCGAGAAAGTAAACGCAAAGACAATGAACATGAACAATTAAAAAGCCTTTACTTAGAGGCTCAGTTGGAGTTACTGAAAGAACAACTCAATCCACATTTATTATTCAATTCACTCAGTAGTTTATCGGGTATCGTTAGGGAAAATCCCAAATTGGCACAATTTTATATCGTCCATCTTTCCAAAGTATTTCGTCATGCTTTAGTGCGTGCTGGTACAAGTTTGGTTACTATAGAAGAAGAACTTAATTCGCTAAAATCTTATGAACAACTTATTAAAATGCGTTTTGAAAATGCCTTTAGTGTGTTAATAGATATAGATGAATCTTATTTCAAGGCAATGATTCCACATTTATCTTTGCAACCTTTGTTAGAAAATGCTGCCAAACATAATATTGCCACGCTTGAAAAACCTTTGTCTGTACGCATTTATACGGAAGAAAAATGGCTAATTGTTAGTAATAATTTACAAGAAATAACAACGCCAGAAAGTAGTACTGGTATAGGTTTGGTTAATCTGAATGAGCGTTTCAGATTACTTTTGAATACTGATATTGAGATTGAAAAAACAAAAGAATCCTTTACTGTTAAATTGCCTATCAAAATATGAAAGATTTACGCTTAGTATTGGTAGAAGATGAGGTCGCCACTGCCCGAAATTTGGAATATGTATTGAAAAATCTAAACGAAAATATCAGCATTTTAGCCATACTTCAAAGTGTGAGCGAAGCGGTGAATTGGTTCGAGAACAATCAAGTACAATACGATGTAATTTTTATGGACATCAGGTTGGCGGATGGTTTATCGTTCGACATCTTTAAAAAAGTAAACATCCATCGTCCAGTTATTTTTGTGACCGCCTATAATGATTACGCCATTCAAGCATTTAAAAATAATGGCATTGATTATATCCTGAAACCATTTGACGAACAGGAAATAGCAAAAGCCTTAGAAAAGTTTGAAAACCTAACAAAACCTTCTGAACAGGAATTGGACGGGAAAAAGTTAGCCCAATTATTAGATAATGTAAATGCTGGACTAAAATCCTATAAAAAATCTTTCCTTGTTCATCATCGAGATAAGTTATTACCTTTAGAAACGGCTAAAATTGCTTGGTTTTATACCAGTAACGAAATCGTGTATGCCCATACTTTAGATGATAAGCAGTACATCATGGAGTTTACGATGGAACAATTAGAACAGCAAATTGACCCAGCATTATTTTTCAGGGCGAATCGTCAATTTATTGTCAATCGCATGGCTATTCTTGAAATTGAATTTTACTTCAATGGTCGCCTTTCTGTAAAAGTAAAACCCGAACCCACAGAACACATCTTAATCAGTAAAGCAAGAGTACCCGCCTTTAAAAGTTGGATGAATCGCTAAGGATTCATAACTGGACAATTTCAAAAATGACGTACTATTTCCCAGAAAAAGGATAAAATTATTGTTCTTATTCTATTAGCAGGCGAATTAATTCGCCTGCTAATAGAAATTTGTCTGGTAATCAAAGCTTATGATACGTTTTGAATTTAAAGCATTTATATACAATATTTTAACTTCGTTTGTTTTACATCTAGTAATAAAATACTTCACCCTTTAGTTTTTCAGTCTCACCTTTTTTCGCAACGTTGCTATCATTTTTCTTAGCCAAATTTACATCGTATTTAATCCTAAGAAAATGAAACATCTAATAGAACCTTTTCGCATTTATGTACTTCTATTTATTTTTCTGTTGATAAGTGCAGAGATTATTTGGAGTTGGAAAAAACAAAAAGCAACTTATGAACTAAAGGAAACACTTGCTAATATGATGATATTCATAGGTTTTCAGTTTTCAAAATACTTGTTTGCGGGTTATCAGCTAAGTACTTTGAGCTTTTTTGCAAAACATTCTTTTCTGACCTTGCCACATTCGCTGGGCATTTTTCTACTAACTTTTTTTGTCACAGATTTTATTTATTACTGGTTTCATCGGTCATCACATTTTTGGAAACCACTTTGGGCATTTCACCAAGTACATCATTCTGCGATGCGAATGAACCTTACAGCAGCTTATCGGCTCAATTGGTTTTCGGCAATTGTTAGTCCGTTGTTTTTTGTACCAGCTGCATTGTTGGGATTACCAATCGACTTTATCATACTTTCTTATGCCCTGAATCTAGTTTATCAATTCTTTTTACACACCGAAGCCGTTGGAAATTTGGGTGCTGTAGAAAAAGTTTTAGATACACCTTCATCCCATCGGGTGCATCACGGCAGTAACCCAATTTATATAGATAAGAATTTTGGAGGAGTACTGATTATTTGGGATAGACTTTTTGGCACATATCAGCCCGAAACCGAGAAAGTACAGTACGGTTTAACCACAGGATTTTTAAGTTATAATCCCTTCAAATTAGTGTTACAGGGTTTTGTAGATTACTTCAAAACAATAAAATTCAGTAAAGTAGAATAGAAACAAATGTTTAATCTCTAAATCAAGTACTTATAATTCATTCAATTAATAATAAACTATCAAAATCATGAAAAATCACAAAAAAATCAACGTCGTATTAACAGTGTTTACACTCTTGTTTTTACTAATTTCTAAATCATCGTTCGCTCAAGGTTCGGGAAAACTAAAAGGAAGTACAGTCGAAGAAAGAGCCAGTTTTCAGACAGAATGGATGAAAGAAAAACTTCATCTTGATTCTGTTCAAGTACAAAAAGTAAAGGATATTAACCTAAAATACGCCTTGAAAAACGAACCAATTATGAAAAGTAGCGATGGTAAATTGGCTAAGTTTCGACAATTAAAAGCCAATCAAAATGAAAAAGAAGCTGAACTTAAAAAAGTATTTAGCAGAGAGCAGTTCAAACAATACGAAGTAATTAAAGACGAATTACAAGATAAAATGAAGGAAAAAATGCGGAATCAATAAGCTTACAATAATGAAATCATTCAATAAAACCTCTTCTATTAATCCAAAAAAATGAAAGCAATCCTATTTTTAATCAGCCTGATGATAATATTATCTTGTTCAAAAGTTGAAGATACTAACGTTGCCGAGCCAATTGATGATGATTTGCAAGGACCAATTTCACGCCCAACGTCAGGTTATGGTGTTGATGGAACTTACAAGGTAGCAGAAATTAGTTTTCCTAATCCGCTGTATGCTGGAACTTCTGTGAGTATTTTTTATCCAGATGGAGTAAATTCTGCCAGACCAACTATTTTTTATTCACATCCTTATGGTGGAGAAGAGAAAGAGTATAACAAAGGACTTTTTGAATTTATAGCCAAGAAAGGATACGTTGTAGTATTTGTCCCTTATCCAACAACGGGTGTAAGTATTGATGAACGCTACAATACTTTGTGGCAAGGTTTCAGCAAAGCAGTAACAGATTATCCGCAAATTATAGATACTAAGAAAGTTGGTTTTATGGGGCATTCCTTTGGTGGTGGGGCTTCAATTGGTTTAAGTTATAAAGCTTTTACCGAAAATGGTTGGGGACAAGATGGTCGTTTCTTGTTTACGATGGCACCTTGGTATAATTTTCAGATTACGCCACAGCAATTACAAAGTTTTCCAGCCAATACCAAAATGATTACTCAAGTCTATGATGAAGATATTTTTAATGACCATCGCATGGCGATTGATATTTTCAAACATATTAATATTGCTGATGCAGAAAAGGATTTTATCTATATAAAACCCTCAACAATTGCTGGTTATACCTATCATACTTATCATAATTTGCCAAATTCCAGAAGTGCTTATGATGCACTTGATTATTATGGAGTTTATCGTTTGTTGGATGCCTTGATAGACTATAGTTTTAATAATAACCAATCAGCTAAAAAAATAGCTTTGGGAAATGGAGCGTCAGAACAAATAACAATGCCCAGTTATAAAGGAGAAACAATGACAGCTTTAGAAGTAACTGACAACCCCAGTCCGAAATACAACCAAAGTAAATACGAGTTTCGTTGTGGAAGTGTTGAAAACCCAAGAATATTAAATTGTAATTGATTGACCCAAAAATATGAAAAAGAATCTTTTATTATTATGGTTGTTCTTGAGTTTAGCAGGGAATGCTTTTGGACAAGAACAGTACGCTAAACTAAATCAATGGCTTGAAAATAATGTTGATGAAATGGGCGGGCGAGCTATTTTGATGGTGTATCAAGATGGGAAAATAGTGTACAGTCATGCTGTCAATCAGATGAATAATCGGCAAAAAATCCTTGGCAAACTGATTGCTTCCCGACAAGGTAAAACAGCAGATTTTAGTGATTATACACCCGATTCAAAACAACCTATTGCCAGTTGTAGCAAATGGCTGAGTGCTGCATTGGTGATGACTTTTGTGGATGAAGGCAAACTAAAACTTACGGATACCGTCGGGAAATTTCTACCTATACTTTCCAAAAATGGAAAAGGAGCAATTACGATAAAACAATGTCTTTCGCATACAACGGGAATTTTATCACCTGATTTAAGAGAAAATTTGAAAGAAATGAGAGCCATCAAAACTATGGATGAGGCTATCGAACAAATTGCTCAATATCCAATGGAGGGACAAGCTGGAAAAGTATTTCGTTATAGCAATACGGGTTTGCAAATTGCTGGTGCAGTAATAGAAAAGATAAGTGGAAAATCTTTTGAAACATTATTTGCTGAACGTATTGCATTACCACTTGAGATGAAAAACACCGATTTTGGCAATGCAAAAGTAGCTTTACCTGCTGGCGGTGCAAGTAGCACGCCGAATGATTACATGAATTTCTTGACAATGATTTTGAACAAGGGAAAGTTTCGGGGAAAGCAAATTCTTTCAGAAAAAAGTATTGCTGAAATGCAAGTAAATAGAATTACTACGGAAGTAAAAGTCGCACATTCACCTGCGGAGGCTGGTGGATTGGGCTATGGATTCGGGGAATGGATTATGGCAAATGGAGCAATTAGTAGTCCAGGATTGTTCGGGAGTTTTCCTTGGATTAATAATGAAAAAAAGTACTGTGCATTTTTAATGACATTTTACCTGAAATCAGAGGGTCGTCAAGAGAAATACGTTGAACTTAGGAAGCTGGTTGAAGCATCGTTATAATAAAAATATAAAAACCCCTTTCTTGCTGGCGGTGCAATCAGAGGTTTTTAGGTACTGCAATTTATTGATTGAGCTTGATAAGCAAATTATAGCTTACTAGATGCCAATGATTCCAGTTACTGCTAATGTTAATCTAATATCTGTATTTGATTTTACTGAAATTTTGTTCAAATCTAAGCTACTTGAAAGGTTCAAGAAAGCATTTAGTGTTGCAGATGAATTGGCATCGCCTGAAGCTTTGTAAGAAGCGAAGTGAATTTCATAATCACCCTCCTCTAAGAACGATACTTTGAAATTACCATTTCCATCTACTTTTGAACTTGATACTGCATTTTTGAATTCTACAGAACTATCACCTTGTCCTTTAGCTTCAGTACTTTGGTTAAATTCACCTTTTTTATAGACATAAGCGACAACATTACCCATTACAGCTTGATTGTATCCACTCATTTGTCCTGAAATAGTACCAGTAGTCGTTTTATTAACAACTCTGAAAGACGACTGCAATTCACCATAAGTTACGAATGAATAGTTTTTCTTAGCGTTCTCATTATATGTTTTGATGGCTTTTCTTAAATCGAAATCAATCATTAAATCTGTTGTTGCATTTTGAGCAATGGTAAAGGGTTTAGTATTTACATCTAATGAATTTCGTGCATTACCAGCAATCACCAATTTACTTTTTGTTCCATCTACTTTTGAAAGATAACAACCAGGAGCATTACCAAATTGGTCTTTTTCATAATCGAAAATAAAAGTCAATTTGCTGTAAGTACCAGTTTGGAATTGTCCATCACCCAAAGTAAAGAAATTACCATTATTCAGTTCAGCAATGTTAATGGTCTTTGGCCCTTGGAAAGCATCATATCTTTTTCCGTCTAATCTTACTTCCGTAACCGTTACAAAAGCACCATTAATTTCGGCATTGTCAATTGGAGCATCAGTAATGCCCATTCTTACTTGTCCTTTTGGAGCATTCGGGTCTTGTTCTGTCGCCTCTGGCGCTACATTTTCATCATCTTTACTGCATGACCATTGTAAAGTAGCGATTCCGAAAGCCATCAAAGCATAAATAAGGATTCTTTTAGTTTTCATAAGACATTATAAAGTTTAAGATTTGAATGATTGAATTGGAATTTTGCGTTTTTGGATATTTACTCGTTAATCTATATTTCTTAATTTGAATCTGTTGTTCTGCTTAGTGAATGTAAAAAGATTATGCTTAGCTGATGAAAAGCCTAGTAATTAGAAGCTATAAAAGGAAATGGATAATTGTAAATTGTTGATTTACAGTATTTTGATTGTTGAAGGAGTTTTGTTTCTTCACATCATTGTGTGATAGAAAATCGGAACTTTATGCTTGAAAAGCTTTTTGAAGCTGAAAGAGTAATAAGGTAAAAATTGGGGAATTTGTGTAGAATTTGTGTAGTTTTTTGGACAATTCAAAAGAATGCAGACTATTCACAAAATAAAGTAGGTGTGTAAAATATATCAGTATAAAACTTGTAGCGGTCTCTTGCAGTTACCGTTTAACAATTCAATTAAGGAAATAAAAACGGTAACCGTGAAGGTTACCGTTACATGGAATTTATTCTTTCAGCATTGGTAGTAATCTCAATTGCTTTTTAAACCAGAAAATGTTTATCAAAATCTAATTTTGATATGACAATTAGTTTTTGATAAACTTCAATACTTCTCGATACTTGTCCGTCAAGTATTCAATGAAATATTGACCAGAAGATAAATATTCAAGATTGATGATGGTAAAGCTTGAATTGATTTGTGTATCAATTTGTTGGATTTTTTGTCCACTTGCTCCCAAAATACTTAAACTCGCTTTACCTGCTGGGTGAAATACTTTCAACGATTGCTGTGCTGGATTTGGACCAATAGAAATTTTATTCACAGGTTCTTCTTCCACCGCTAAAGGAGCATTAACTGAACCTTTTAGGGCTAACATTTTTTCACTCATGCCCGAAGACTTATGTGTAATATTTCCTGTAAAATTACCAATCAGTTTAGCTGTCATTCTTACAGCGATACTTGTTTGGGATAACTTTCCAGACGTAGCTGTAAGTTTTAAACTAGAAGCTGCATTTACCCAAGTTGTATTATCTAAAGAAATTTCAAAATGAGGCGGAGGCATCAGAATGATTTCACCCAGTAAATTTTCACCTGAAAGCGTATAAGTTTGAGTATTTGCAGGAACACCGCCAATCAAATAAACAAAATCTTGTAAATTTTGACTAATGTTAAGCGTTGGAGCAGAGGCTGTTAAAATTGCTTTTACAGGTAAAGTAATAGTAGTAAAACCTTCAGTACTGTGCGAAATATTTCCAGTATAATTTCCCGCAGTAGCAGTATTTACTCTTACATAAATGGTTGTTTGGGCAATTTTTCCAGCACTTGGTACTAGTTTTAAAGTAGTACTTGAATTAAACCATGTAATTCCATCTTTTGAAACTTCAAAATTAGTGGGTGCTGTGATACTCAAATCTTGTGTTAGGTTTTCGCCTGTAATAGAATATGTTTGAACAGGAGAATTTGTACCAGCCATAAAAGTAAAATCACCGAGCGATTGAGTAATATTAACCACTACAGGTTTTACAGCATTCAAATCTTTGATAGACCCCAAAATACTTAAATCCTTAATTTTTGCATATCGTCCCGCACTTGAACTACCCGTACTAAAATACATTCTGATTGTTATTGAATCTCCGGTTGCTAGATTGATACCATTTGCACCATTTAGAGCTAATTGGTAGAAAGTTGCTGTTTCACTAGGTTCTGAAACAGGCAAAGCAGGCGTGGCAAATGCACCATTGGCAGTATTGGGCATCGGAATGCCATTAATCAAACCGCCAGAAACATCGGCAGAATCAGCCTTAAAACCAGTTTTAGAATAAACTACAGCAAATTTTCCAGTAGCAGCGGCATATAAAGCCATTTTCAAATTGATAGAATCAACTTTTACAGAATAACCTGATGACGCTTTAATGACAAATTGTTCATATAATCCACGGTTTAAGTTATTTCCAAAACCACCGCCAGCAGTTGTCCACAAACCTCCGCCATCTGTTGAAGGAGCGAACGCTTGTCCATGCAAAGCAGAATAAGCAGGAATTACCGAATTATTAGAAAGCCTAAGTCTTTTCAAAACTGGTTTGGTAACGATTACTCCTTTTGCTCTTAAAGCAGAACTATCATTATCACTAACAATCATCGACCAAAAAGCCAAGCCTTGTGAAACAGGCAGAGGGTCGGTTTGGGTAGTACCATTTACCGTGATAGATTTACTAATAGCATCTGTACTTGTATGCAAAATATTTCCACTAAAAGTACCTGCTTGGGTACTATTTAAACGCACCAGAATACTTGTTGTTGTAATACTTCCATTGGTAGGTGTCAAGGAAAAATTGCTTACTGAATTCATCCAAGTTTTACCAGCATCGGCAGAAATTTCAAAATTATTGGGGATTGTAATGCTAAGTTTATCTGCTAAGTTTTCAGCAGATAAACTATAAACTTGTGCCGAAGAAGCTTTTCCTAAACCTTGAATAAAATCTTTGGGCGTACCGACTATCGTAATTGTTGGAACGCTTGAAACGGTTAAAGTATCAGATACAAAATCTTTTAAACCAGTTTTGATTCCTTTCAATAAGTAATAATAAGTCTTCCCAGCGGCTGGTGCGGCATCTGTCATTTTGAAATTAATAATGGTATCGCTTGCAGACACGGTTTCACTCAATTTGCTGAAAGTTGCTTTATTGTCGGTACTTCTGTACAATTCATAACGAAGGTCTTTCATCGCCCAAGCAATATTCCATGCGAAAGTCGTTGGTGTAGAAAGGTTTGCTCCTTTTGTTACTTTAATATTTACCAAAGCAATTTCTGCTTTGGCTGTCGTACAAAAATCCGAAGTAGTAGTACATGGATTCCAAGAGCCAAACACTTTGGTATTGTCATAATAAGCCAAGGCATCTGTATCATTCAATTGTTTCGACCAACTTACTCTTTTACTAATATCTGCCAAACTTCCATCATAGCGTTTGTTTTTGTATTCTGCATAAGTAATGATTGAAGTATTTGTGCCAGTATCCCAAGTTGACCAACCTTCTGGTTTTACAATTTTGTTGCCGTAAATACTGTTCAAGAAAACTACTTTATTTCCTTTTTTAGCTACATCTGCCGTTGAAGCATCGTTTTGCCAAGGTCTGCCCAATACATAAGAAGTTACTCCTGTATTCGATGGTAAAATACAATTTCTAAAAATGTAGCCATAAGTTTGGGTAATGGGCGTATTGGCTGCGGTGATATAACTGCCCGCCAATTTATCTCCACGGTCTTTGGCATAAACTACACAAGAATCAAAAACAGTGATGGCACTTCCAAAGATAAAATCAACCACACCGTCGATATAACAATCTTTGAAGTATTGTCTTTTGCCATCACCATTACTTAAAACGGTATCTTGTCCGCCTAGAAAAATACAGCTTTTGGCAACATTTCTATCACCTTCTAAAGAGATGGCTAAAGCCTGTGGTGCGTCACCAGTGGTGTTTTCGACCGTTAAATTTTGTAGATAGCAGTCTGATGCTTTGATGGTTAAAGTGGCAGAAGTACTTGTGCCGAAAGTTCCACCCGCAGGGTTTACTTTGCCAGAATAATCATTCCAAGAAATAATGGTTTTTGCGGCACTTTCGCCAATGAGATGAATAAAAGTTTTATTTGCAACGATTGATACTTTTTCAAGATATTTGCCATTTTTGATAAAGATTCTATAGGGTTTACTAGCATTTACAGGTGCTGCATCAATGGCTGCCTGAATCGTTTGAAAAGTACCAGTTCCGTCTTTTGCCACTACGGCATCATAACCCATCAAATCAATGATTACCGAACCGCCTGCAATTTCACCCGTACCAGTATCTTTATTGATTCCATTCAAGAAGTTCTCTAAATTGGTATAACCATTTGTTGCAATCGTATTTCCATCACTAGCATTGTTGGGATTCAAGCCATTGGCAGTTTCCCAAAGGTCGTCCATTCCGTCTTTGTCGCTATCTTTATAAGGAGTATTTGAACCATATTTTGGAACTCCGCCTACATTTTCTGGACTATCAATTATGCCCGAAGGGTGCGTAACTCCCGCATCTTTTACAGTTGAATACCCAGCACCTTCATAAGTTGCCGTACCATTTTTTGTTTCACGAATAATTCTTGCATCAACAGCATCTCGTCGTGGAAGTATTGCACCAGCACTATCCAATACTGTTAAATATGCTTGTTCCGCAGTTTGTGTTCTTAAAGGAGCAGTAGCAAAAGGAACACTTTGGCGTGCAGCTTTGATTAATTCATCGGCTCTTGCATAACTATCTTTTTGCACGCCTTTCGTCCAATTATCTGCCGAAACATCTGGATAGCCCGCTACTACATTGCCATCAATATAAAATTTACCACCCCAAGTTGTGTCTGTTCCGTTATCTACCACAAAATTGGAGTAATTGAGCAAACGATTTCTTTTATTTGAACTAGAACTTGTGGTTAAATTTCCTGGTGTAGCGGGGCCAGGTTTATAATAATTATTCACCATATTTATTCGGCTGCCTTCGCCTCCGTAAGACGAATTAATATTTCCCCAATTGTACACTACATTGTTTCGGTAGTCAACCAATTCTTCAGAAGCTGGATAGGGAATGTAGCCCGGACGAGTACCACCAAAACGTGGATTTCGAGAAGTATGATGCGCTAGTAAATTATGGTGAAAAGTAGCGTTTGCTCCGCCCCAAATACCACCGTAGCCGTGTTTGCCTTTGTCGTGTTTAGAGTTAAATAAACTTTCTGCTAGAATACACCATTGTAAAGTAAAATTACGAATGCCATAAAAAGAACCTGTTTCATCAATTGACCAGCTCATAGAGCAGTGGTCAACAATGATGTTTTCAAAAAGGTGGTTCCAGCTATTCATAGCGTCGTCATCCACGGCATTATCATCACCAAAACGGCATCTGATATACCGAATAATAATATCTGAGGCAGAAATATTAACGGTATAACCAGTGATACAAATGCCTTCACCCGGAGCGGTTTGTCCTGCAATGGTTAGGTTATTTTGTTTAATTTGTAAACGACTTTTTAGTTTTATTTCGCCAGAAACTTTAAAAATGATAGTCCGATTTGGCTGACTAATCGCATCTCTTAAACTACCCGCACCAGTATCATTGAGGTTGGTTACTTCATAAACTGTTCCGCCTCGTCCACCTTTTGCGAAGCGTCCGCCACCTTCGGCAGTTGGAAATGCTAGTTGTTGAGCCTTGATTGTGAAAGAAAAAAGCAAAAGGAGTATCACAGGCAAAAAAAAGCTTTTTTTGCCTTTACTTAATAGTAAAGAAGTTTTCATCGGATTTTATCAGGAATATATTTTCTGTCAAAAAGGTTAAAAATGCTTAGTTCCCTTTTGGGAAATATTAAAGAGAACTAAGCAATTGGTTGAAATAGAGGTGTTTGGGTAAAAATGTTTTATTTTTTATCCCATTTTTGTAGCCAAGCTGGGTAATCGGTACTTAAAAGTTTGGCTGGCCAAATGCCATAATAAGCATAACCAACACGTCTTTCATTTTCAACTTCTGCTAACGTTGCTCTAGGTACGCTGTCTCTTCCTGTAAAGAAAGGCACGTTTGTTTCGTAATTATAAAATCTTGCCCAAAGTGTTGAATTTGGGTCTGCTTTTACCAGACGGTCTTTACCTTTTGGTAAGGAAGGGTCTTTTACTTCTTCGATTTTAATGCCTACTAATTTTACTGAATCAAGCCAATTAACTGCTGCCTTTATTGATTGTTTAATTTCAGAAGAAGGGTTATCAATCGCCATTAAAAAAGTGACGATACCTACTGTTTCAGCACCACTTAATGAAGGCAATTCAAACTTACGAGCTTTAGCTGGAAGTAAAGTGACACGGTCGTGCTGTGCACACCAAGCTGTTAATTTGCCATTTTGTTTGTATTGAGTATTCAAGATACAAGTAATACCTTTCTGAACAGCTGCTTTAGCCAAAGGTCTTAAAGAAGCAGAAACAGCATCAAAATCATTTTTCGCATCGGCAGTATTTTGCATTACTTTCATGACATCCATCATTGCATTATCATTATAAGTAATGTGTTTATGATAGCCAGAAGTATCAGGAAAGAATTGTCCCCAACCACCTGCTTTATTTTGGGCTTCTAACAAATATTTGATACCTCTTTCGGCAGCTTGTAGATATGCTGGGTTTTGTGTTTTCTTGTAGGTAGAAACTAAAGTATTGATTTCGTTTGTGGTAGCTTTATCGTCGATAGTGGTATCGTAAACTTTTTTTTCGGACAATAATTTAGCTCGTAAACTTTCAGAAATTGTCAATTTATAATTGATAGCATCACCACCGGGTTGAGGCCAGCCTCCATTATCTCTTTGGTACAAAAGCATTCTTTCAGCAACAGAATCTTGTGGATAAGCATTAGTCTGAACACTTTGCGTAATTTGACTACTTTTACAGGCAAGTATTTCAAAACTTACCAAATAAGCTAGCAGGAGGAAGGTTTTTTTTGACATAATTTTTGAATTCAATTAACTCATCCCAACTCTAATGGTGGTTATTCCCTTTAACAAAAGAGTTGGGAATGAGGTATCTCTAATCTTTTTTATTTTAATACTTAATCCTAAAAATAAGCTATTGTACTCTCCAACGAGGGTCACCAGTATCTTTACGACCAGGGAAGCTTGTATCTTTGAAATTGAAATTTAAACCAGAATATGGACTTACCCAAAGTTCAGATGCTTTTTTGGTATAAGTAAATGAAGGCAAACCAGAGATTTCTGTACCTGCTACATAAGAGAAATCGCCAGTTGTATAAGTATTCAAAACAGTAATGTTGGTAACATCTAAACCCGCAGATTTTCCACGAACAGCCAATACGGCAGTTCCAGCTTGATCCCAAGCATGTCCCCAAATACAATTCGAAATTTTAATGCCATTCGTTACGTTACGTAAACCAGCCGCACCACGCCAGTTGAATAATGAACCGCTGTTGGTGGCTACTTCACTTAAAGTACAGTCTTCAATCAATACCGAATTTGAATTCTGACGAGAAGTCAAGAAAATATTGATTTTGCTAAAAGTACTTTTTTGGAAAATAATATTATCCACCGCAGCATTTCCAGCACCATCAGTGTCGGTCGTTAAAATACCATAGTTACCTATTTGATGAATAATAGAGTTTTTAATAATGAAATTATTTGCAAAGAATTTCCCTCTGATACGTAATAAACCACGCATATTTGAAGCAATACAATTATCCAAAGAAAGTTCTTTAACGGTAGTAAGCGTAGAAATATTTGGATTGAAAATATAACTTCCGCCGATGTCTGCTCCGATAAATTCGATATTATTGAAACGAATATAGTCTAAATTAACTCCCGCAGCGATATTTCCGCCACCTGAAGTCGTAATAATCGTTTTTTGCTCCCCAAAACCATAAGCACTTGTTACAGTAACAGACTTAGCAAAATTGTTAGTAGGCATTACATAGGTTGCCCCTTTTTTCAAAACGATAATTCCGCCTTCTACTACATTCAACAAAGCAGTGTTTAAGGCTGTTGGGTCGTCACTTTCTGATAAGTCTATTACATTAGGACTACTGGTATCTACCGAACGACTAATCGTTGTAAAATTATCCCAACCTTTAATTGTCCCGTCGGTAGCATAAATTGCCAATTGATAAGTAGTGAGTGGATTCAGTTTACTAACAATGGTACTTCCAGCTTTTTGGTCGGCTTCCGAAACATCATATTGTGCCAGAGGAGTAGCCAATTTAAGGTCAGTTTTGGCAAATACTTTTACTTTAGCCACCGTTACGCCACCCGTTGACCATCTTATTCTAGCTGCCACATCAATTACATCTGCTGCTGTAGGCGTTGCCATAATACTTGGGAATTTTTCAGTTTTTACACTTCCTAAATCCGACATTTTACTATCCAATTCTGTTTTTGCGGCATGTGCCAAGGCACGCACTTGATAAGTAGTATTCCAATAAAGTGATTCGCCTTTTAGTAAAGTTTCGTCAACAATTACATAATTTGTATCTACTTTAAAAGTAAAATCAGTTGTTTTGAAAGTATCTCTACTAACTTCTACAGTGTAGCCTGTTGCTGCTTTGATATTACCCATATTGACGATGATGGTATTATTTTTGGCAGAAAGTTCTTTGTTTAAAACTGGTCTGAAAAGACGAGTTTCAGCCGTGATTTCTTCTTCAGGTTTGCAAGCAAAGAAAGCCACTAAGCTCATCATTACAATTGCGAAACCTTGTTTTATATGTGTTTTATTCATGAGTATTTCTTTGTTTAATTTTTTGAGTGATGAGTTGTGCGTTAGTGAATTTTGTATTAATAATTCACTAACGCACAATTTATACACGCACAATTCTTTTAAAACTGGTAGCCATCATTTGCCAATTTTCCTTGACTATTTGTAATAGCTTCTGCTGGAATTGGGAAAATGTATCGTGCAACTCCCGGTACTGGACCATTGTAATATTTTTCCCAGTCTTTAGTAATCCAGTCTTGGTAAGTAGTTGCAGTAGGTTTTAAGCTGGCAAGGAAGGATACTCTCGTCCAAGAAGCGTCTGGCGTTCCTACGTATTTACGGCTTGGATTTAATACTTTGAAATTGCCACTGGCATCTCTTTTCCAGTACATATAATCAGGTAATTCTGAATATTTCCCTGAACCTGTAAAAGCTGCATCTGCCATTTCTTTTGTGGTTGCTACCAATTCTTGCGATTTTTTAGCGTATAAATTCCAACGAATTAATTCATATTTACGAATCATTTCACCACCAAATTCCCAAGCTCTTTCATTGACAATTGCATCAAAAAATGTTTGCTTGCTTCCCGAAATACTTGTGATGTAGCTTGTTACTTTTTCTGACCAATATTTAGAATCAAAAGCACGTTGACGTACTATTTTCAATGCTTCTTGGGCTAAAACTGTTGGACCATTCAATTCGTTTTCGGCTTCTGCCAACATCAATAAAACATCAGAGTAACGCAACATTGGCCAGTTGATACCTGTTCCTTTGGCTGTTGAAGCACCAGGAGCTTTATCTAAAAACCAACGACTCCATTTTCCTTGAGCAATGTTCATTGAATTATTTACGAAAACAGCTTGTCCGCTTGTGTTGATTTTGTACAAGGCACAAGTAACATCACGGCGAATATCCAAGGTATCAAAAGAGAAATAATAAGTTGGAGGAATAGCCATGTAATTGTTTCCTGAGCCATAACTATGTGCAGCAGTTGTTCCACCATCAACAGTAATACCGATGTTCCAACCTACGTCACCGTTTCCATTGGCGAATGGTACTTCAAATAAAATATCGCTATTGGTAGGTGTTACAAATTTTGATTCATTCAAAAACACTTGTCTGAAATCTGTTGGTAAAGCACGGTCTTTTAGCGTTATTAATTTCTCTGAATATTCTTTCGCAATTTTATAATACTCTAAATAATCCGATTTACGTTCCATTGCCAAAGAAGGAGTAAGGTAATATCCACCTCTTTGTAATGCCAAGCGAGCAATCATACCGAGTGTATATTCACGATTTACTTGTTCAATACCATAGCTAGTTTGGTCAGCCCAAGACATTTTTCCTTCAATATCAATCAAATCCTGAATTACTTGCGTCAAGATAACGTTGCGGTCTTCTTTTGGTAAAAAGAAATCATTTCCAGCTTTTGGTGCTAGGCGAACATTCGGTACATCCCCAAAATAAAACGTTAACATACTGTACCAATAAGCACGAATGGTATAAGCTTCGCCAAGCATTTGGTACATTTTTTTAGAAATAGTAGCATCCGAAGATTTAAGAGCGGCACTGGCTTCAATGCCTTCAATGGCTACATTACAGTTTCTGATAGCGGTATAGGCGGCATTCCACGTAATACGTAAATCACTGTTGGTTGCAAGGGCGCTTAAATCCCAAATTTGATAACGGTCTGCCGAGCTCGACCAGCCACTTTGGTGTTCGATGTCAGTATTGCCCGCCATGTTATTTGAAAGTCTTGAACGGAAGGCATCTTGCCCGAAAGATTCATAAATGGCATTTACTCCTTTACGAGCATCATCCACGTTTGAATAAATATAATTCGTATCGAAAGTTGACAATGAATCTGGTTCTAAAAAGTCTTTGCAGGATGTCATAAAAATTGACAAGGCTGCGAGAATCACTAATTTCTTTTTCATAATTATTATTAATAACTGTTCGCTTGAACGTTCAGCTATATTTATGTTGATTATAAATTGCTTTCTTTACTTAAAAAGTAATGTTAACACCAAAAGTATAAGAACGGCTTCTAGGGAAAGATGAATAATCTACGCCAGGTGTTAAGCCAGAATAACTACTTCTGGTAGTACTTACTTCTGGGTCATAACCAGAGTATTTCGTCCATAAGTAAAGGTTGTTACCTGTTACATAGACTCTAAATTGTGACATACCAAGTTTAGAAATCCAGCTTTTAGGTAAAGAGTAACCAATGTTTAAGTTGTTCAAACGAATGAAAGAACCATCCTCAACAGCCCAGTCGCTGATTAATGTTTGCGAATCGCTAAAACCTAGAGGCGACCAAATGTTTTTATTCGCATTCAATTCAGCTAATTGCGTTAGGTCGGTTACGATTTCTCCCGGAGTACCAGTATATTTCCCGTCAACGTCTAAATAAGTAAAGCGATTTTCAAGACTCATGGCATCAGTAAGGTTTCCATAAGTAACACGACGGAATTGGTTGTACTGAATTTTACCAGTGTTATATACATCATTTCCATACGACCAGTTAAAGAAAATCGAAGCGTCTAATCCTTTATAACGACCATTAAAGCCGAATCCACCTTGTGCTTTTGGAAGTGTATTTCCGATAACCTTGCGGTCAAGGCTATTTACTACGCCATCGCCATTAATATCTTTTAGTTTGATAAAGCCCGGTCTGATAGCCGAATTTCCTGTGATTGAAGTAGAGTTAATCACTCCTTCTTTTAGGATATACCTTCTAGCGGTAGCATCGTAGCTTGCGAAATCATTGGTTGAGTAATATCCATCTGTAACATAACCATAAATATCACCCAAAGTACCACCAACTTTTACGTAGAAATCGTCTTGGTCACGTAAATCAGTACTTGCCCAGTTTGATTGAAAGAAACGTTCCGTCGTTCCATCAAGTGCTTCTACTTTAGCTCTGTTCATCCCGAAGTTGAAATTTGCAGAGAAAGAAACATCAGATTTATCAATGAAATAACCTGTCAAAGATAATTCAACTCCTTTGTTTGAAGTACTACCCACATTGTTCCATTGTCTGGTAAAACCTGAACTTGAAGGAATGGCAGATTGAAGTAATAAATCTTTCGTTACGTTTTGGTACAAATCAATACTTCCGACTAAGCGTTGTTTGAAGAAAGCGAAATCTAAACCAAGGTTTTTATTAATAGTTGTTTCCCAAACCAAATTAGGGTTATATAAAGTAGTGCCAGTTGGAGCATAATAAACATTATCTACATTGCCAAAGCCTGGTCCACGAAGTGTTGTAGCTTCAAACAAGAACTTTGTTGCAGTAGCATCAATACGATCGTTACCAGTAGCACCATAACTTGCACGAAGTTTCAATTCATCTAAAGCGGTGATGTTTTTGAAGAGTTTCGTTTCAGAGATTTTCCAACCCAAAGCCAAAGCAGGGAATAAACCTACACGGTTTTCAGCACTGAATTTACTTGAAGCATCTGCTCTGAAAGTAATAGCAGCCAAGTAACGATCTTTGAATTGATAATTGATACGACCAAAACCAGAAACACGATTCACGTTAGTAACTTCAGCAGTAGATTGGCGGTCGGTACGTCCGAATGACATATTGGCAAAAAGCTCTTCTGGTGTAATAGATGCTCTAAAATCTTCAGTACGAATAAAGCTTTGATTACCTCCCAAAGAATATACTTCGTGTCCTAGCAAGAAATCCAATTTGTGTTTTCCTAAACCAGACATTTGATAACCCAATGTATTTAACCAACGGAAAGAATCTACTTCATTGACGGTTTTCTCACCGATTGGTAAGCTACTTCCGTTATTGAAAGATTCTCCAGTTAATGGGCCATAATAACGTAAGTTTTTATCGAATGATTTTGAACCTGTAATCGTCGATTTTAAATTAAGGTCTTTAAGAATTGCCCAACTTAAACCAGCGTTGAAAACATAGTCTTGTGTAGTTCTTTTACGCCAGTCTTGCGATACTAATTTTTTAGGACTAACAAGTGCCAAAAGAAAAGAAGCAAAATCATCATCCGTTCCAGCACTGCTTAAATCAATGTCTAATTCATCAGCAATACCGTTTGTTGGTCTTGTTTGAACAGCATCTTTAATATTAAGTTGTGCAGTACCAGATGTTCCAGCACCATCAATGATGGTATTCGTAACACGAGCAGAAGCATCAAATTTCAATTTTTTAGTAATTGTTTGATTGATTTTGAAGTTGATAACATTACGATTATAACCCGAACCAGTAAGTAATCCTTGGTCAGTATTGTTGGTCAAACTTAAGCTCATTGTTGTGTTTTCGTTACCACCACTAATACTTAAATTATGTGATTGAGTGGTACGTGGAGAACCGAAAAGTTCGTCTTGCCAATTTGTTCCTTTTTTGTTTTGGTACAAATCGTAGTCACCATATTTTCCAAAAAACTTCTCCATGTTGTTCACATCGGCATTCGTTTTTAGTTTAGCTCTTTCATAGTTTACTAAAACGTATTCGTACGGAGAAAGTACTTTATAGGCCCTGTCAGAAGGTAATGTTTTGAACTGCATAAAACCGTTATAAGAAACAGTAGTACGACCCGGACGAGGTTTTTTCGTGGTAATTACCACAACACCATTGGATGCTTGAGCTCCATAAATTGCCGTAGCGGCAGCATCTTTCAAAACGTTGATGCTTTCAATATCCGAAGGTGGTACATCTTTGATGCTGTTTACAATAAAACCATCTACCACATACAAAGGTGAATTATCTTGTGTAAGTGAACCACCTCCACGTACACGAATCACCACATCCGCATCTGGAGAACCATCTGTCGTTACTACACTTACACCTGCCATTCTACCCGTCATCGCTTGTGCAGCACTGGTGATAGGAATGTTTTTTAAATCTCTAGCCGACATACTTGCTACTGAACCAGTATTGTCGGTTTTCTTTACCAAACCGTAACCATCACTTACTACGGCTACTTCTTCGAGCATACTATTATCTGGTGCAAGTGATACATTGATTTCTGTACGACCATCAACGCTTACTTCTTGTGTTTTCATCCCGATGAACGAGAAAACTAAAGTAGCACCTTTGGCTACCGAAATACTATATTTTCCACTAACGTCTGTTGTTGTTCCAGCGGTAGTTCCTTTAACTTTTACTGTTACGCCCGGAAGTGTTTCACCTGTTTCTGAATCCACCACTTTACCTTTAACAGTAACGTCGGCGGTGATACTGGGCATGGACGTTTCAATCGTTGAGGAGGGAAGTACTATTTTTTCCTCAACAGCAGACATCGGTGTTAATATGATGGCATTATGCACAACTTTATAGCCGATATTAAGCGGAGGCAAGAAACGGCTCAATACATTTTTCAGGCTTTCGTTGTTAGCCGTCAAAGTAAGATTCGTTGCTTGTGAAATACTGTTTTTGGAACTAAAAACAAAAGGTACTCCCGATTCCTTCTCCAGTTCTTTGAGTACACCTTTGATTGTGCTGTTTTTTATAGAAACAGTCACGGTTTTGGCTAAAACTTCTTGTGCTTTGGCTTCTTTGGCATACGATGCCACCATGAAAGCTACAGCAATGGCCAACTGAATGACAGTCATCCTCATGATTTTGAAAAATGTTGTCTTAATAAATTGTTTTTCCATAAATTTGCTTTGTACGATTTTGTGTTTGAAATCTACATTACTCTTAAATCACCTAGGAAATGATTGGGGGTAATTTTTGGGCTTGGGTGCTGGTAACACTTCAAGCCCTCTTTTTTTATTTGAAATTGTATTGGTTGATAATAAAATACTTGGTTAAATTTCTGCTAAACAGGATGTTGCTTTTTAGCGTTTTGAATTAAAATTCTTCACTCATAATTCACAATTCATAACTCATAACTACTACAAACAGCCTTCGCCAATAATCGTAATTTCATTGCCTTCTATTTGATAAGTAGCATTGATAGAACTACAAATAATATCCATCATCACGGGTAAACGCTGGTTGGTGAAATTGGCGAAAAGGGTACATTTACGAATATTCATGTTGGGAGTACGGATGGTCATACCATATTCTACTTCCAGTCGGGTTAATACCTTATCAAGTGCTACTTCATCAAAACTGATGCTGATTGGCTCCCAAAGCTGGCGGTGTTTACTTTTTTCAAGAGTTAAATCATGCGTTTCTAAAGTATTCTCTTCTTTCTGAATTACTACTTGTTGTTGTGGCGTAATGATTACCTGATTGAAACGTTCGCTATTTTCAGGGTCTTGGTATTTTACTTTTACTTTTCCCGTTACCACCGAAACCTCATATTTTGCATCTTTTGAAGATGCCACCACATTGAAACTTGTTCCCAACACCACTACATTCAGACCTTTGTTTTTCACATAAAAAGGCTGTTCTTTATTCGGTTTTACATCGAAAAAAGCTTCTCCTTCTAAATACACATCTCTGGTTGCCGCATTTTTTACAATCTTGTACAAAATGGTGGTTGAAGGATTTAACCAAACCTTACTTCCATCGGGCAGAGCTAATTCATGAATTGCTTTACTAGTATTGGTGAATGATTGCCACAACGAACGTTCTTTTTGTGAAACTTCTTTGAAGCCAACCGTTTCCTGTAGGTTACTTTCTTTTTGCGGCTGCCAAAACCAGCCTAACAATACCAGGAAACTGGCTGCAATACCAGTAATAGCCCAACGAATTACTTTGCGATTAAACAAAGGAATTACGGATGTTTCTAATGCTTCGCTGTTGAGGTTTTGTTGTAATGTTTCCCAAACCCTTTCTTCAGGTTCTGTATGCTCTTCAACTCCGTCTTGATTGTCGTCGAAGGCATTGTACCAATCCAACAGTTTTTTGATTTCATCAGGAGTATATTTTTGCTTGAGCGAATTGATGATTTCATCATCATCCTTGAATTCACCTTGAATCATGTTAGTTGCTATTTTTTATCAATAAAATACTATTTACTCCTTAACTTACTTGTCGGTTAAGGAAAACAGTTCCACTACTTGAATATGATTATTTTTGAAATTAATTTTCAAAAAGGAAGAAAAAGAGAGGAAAAAGGGCGTTTGGACTAATAAATTCAGCCATACGAGACTTCAATAAGCGTAAAGCTTTGGCAATGTGGTTTTCGACAGTATTTTCAGAAATGCCTAATTGGATTGCAATTTCTTTTTGAGAAAGCCCAGCTCTACTCAACAAAAATACTTCTCGGCATTTTTCGGGTAATACTGTAAGATTTTCTTGATACAGCCGCATAGCATCGGCATAGAGGATGTTTTCTTCGGTAATGTTGGAGCTTTGATTGATGTGTAATTGATAATCCAGAAAATTTTGTTTTACCGTATGATGGTCGAGTGCATCTAAAACTCTGTACTTTACACTTCTCATAAGATAGTTTGGCAGTGAATCAATCTGTATTTTTTGACGATTCAGCCACAAATTCAAAAACAAATCATGGATAATATCCTCTGTTTGTTGATTATCGTAAAGTCTGCGTTTAGCTAAAGCGTAGAGTTTTTGGAAGTATCTTCTGTAAATTTCCTCAAAAGCAGTCTCATTGTCTTCTAGCAAAAGACCCAGTAATTCCGTATCGCTTGAAGCTTTGAGTGGTC
The DNA here is from genome assembly GCF_034931025.1 of Arcicella gelida. Taxonomy (NCBI): domain Bacteria; kingdom Pseudomonadati; phylum Bacteroidota; class Cytophagia; order Cytophagales; family Flectobacillaceae; genus Arcicella; species Arcicella gelida. The sequence goes on from NZ_JAYGIL010000015.1 coordinate 138,138, forward strand.
TGTACATAAGAAAAGTAATAATTAATATTAAAAAAATTATTTTCAAAAGTAGGAGTAAGCAATTACAATATCCAATGTTTTGGCTTAATTTTTTACGCAATCGTTCCCGACAACGTTTTCACAAAGCTATTTTGAACGATTTTCAGGAATGATTAACAGGAAGTATCAAGATTATCTAGTTTTTTAAAGTATAATCAACGCCTAAAATGAATTTATAGAAACATAATTTTGCTTTAATAAACGCTCAATAGTCTTTGCTCATCTTTGTAATTAAAGCCATCCCAAACTGATAAATTATCGGAATGAACATTGATTATTGGTATCGAATTTTAAACCTTAACGTATGGGTTATTGAAGATACCCAAATGGGAAAAAACGCTTATACGATGAAAATCGAAAAGCTTAGTATGAACAAATGATAATTTCTAAAAGAAAAGTGAATATAAAATTGTAAATTCTACATTTATTCAACATATTTAGCATCCAAACAATTTACCAAGCATAAAAAACATTGTTTTTGAATGCTTTTATCAAAGCTCAATTAAGAAAATAAACCCATAAATTAACCGCCAACCACAACATTCAATGTTTGATAGTCGCTCTGTCAATTTAGAAATTTTAAAACAACGTGCCTACAATTTAAGATGGGCAACAGTACCACAGGGAGTAATTCCATTGACGGCCGCCGACCCTGATTTTCCGAGTGCTCCAGAAATTGCAGAGTCAATCACTCGTTTTGTGAAAGATCGCTACTTATGTTATGGCCCTCCTGACGGTTTGCCTGATTTTAAAGAAAGTGTTGCTAATTTTTTCATAAACAAGAGAAATATCCCCGCTAAGCCAGCTTATATTTTTCCAGTTGATAGTGCAGCTTTTGGAATTTATGTGGTTTGTCAGGCTTTTTTAGAACCAAATGATGAAGCAATCATTTTTGATCCAGTCGATTTTCTATTCAGATATTCTATAGAATCGGTGGGAGGAAAGGCTGTTTCTTTTGCCATTCCAGCAGGAACAGACATAGTAGATTTTGAAGCATTAGAAAAACTAATTACGCCTAAAACTCGATTGATTTGCTTGTGTAATCCGCTTAATCCAACAGGAAAAGTATTTACCAAAGCAGAATTACTCCAACTTGGAAACATCGCTTGTAAACATAATTTAACGATTTTGTCGGATGAAATCTGGAGTGATATTATTTATGCACCACATACTTATACCAGCATTGCCTCATTAGATGAAGCCATTCGTGAACGCACTGTTACTGTAACAGGTTATAGCAAATCGTATGGTTTGGCGGGTTTACGCATTGGTTCGGTGATGGCATCTAATCAAGAAACTTTTGATAAATTAATAAAAGTATCATTACATCAATCTACTGTACATGGAGCAAACGTATTAGGACAGATAGCCGCCACTACCGCCCTCAACGAATGTGACTATTGGTTACAAGCTTTTGTAGCACATTTAAACGAAATGCAACAGCTTTGTGTTACTGAACTTAACAGCATGAAAGGTGTAAGCTGTATTGCTCCTGAAGGCTGCTACGTGGCTTTTGCCAATATCGTAGGAACAGGAAAGTCCAGCAAAGAAGTACATGAACTATTATTGAATGAAGCCAAAGTAGCCGTAGTGCCTGGATTAAAAGAATGGTTCGGAGCAGGTGCAGATGGCTATATTCGCTTGAGTTTTGCTACTTCAAATGAAATCCTTACACAAGCACTTTCACAAATTAAAACAGTAATCAACACATTATGAAAGTAGTAATTATTGGCGGTGGCGTCGCAGGCTTAACACTGGGACTATTACTCAAGAAAAATAATATTGAAGTTGTTGTAAACGAAAAATTCAAGGAAATGACCACCCGTGGGCATGCGTTTTTAATGCACATTGATGGTTGGTCTATCTTAAATGAATTAAATGCTAATACAGAAATTCGTCTTCCAGGCGAAGAAATAGGTGCTTTTAGCTTGAACAGACAAGATGGAAAACAAGTGAAAAGGCAAAAACTAAATCTTTGGCGTTGTATCAAACGAAAAGATTTAGTACAGTTTTTATATGATTTATTCCCGAAAGAGCAACTCAAAACAGGTAGAAGCTTTTCACATTTTATCTACGAAAATGGTAAAGCTATCGCTGCCCAATTTACCAATGGTGAAATAGAATACGGAGATGTGTTTGTTGGTGCTGATGGTGGAAATTCTGCCGTACGTGAAGCTATTTTGGGTGCTGTTACTTATACGCCTATCGAAGTAAAAGAAGTAGTAGGGATTTGTACGAACGAAAAATTAGGTGCTTCGCATCAAAATATATTTACAAAATATCAAAGCTGTACTCGTGGACTAAGTTTCGGAATGATTCCTGTTTCTGAAAAAGACTTTGTTTGGTTTATGCAGTACAGTGTAGCTGAGGCAGATTGCAACCAAGGCTGTTCTCCAGAAGAATTAAAAGCTTTCTGTAATTATCAATTGGCGGATTTCCCACCAGTAGTTACTGAGTTATTGCAAACCAATGATTTCAGTACAAGCTATATCTGGAATACTCGTGACTTTGGATTATTACCTAAATTTCATGCAGACAATGTGGTTTTAATAGGTGATGCAGCCCATTTGGCTTTACCTTTTACTAGTGCTGGAACGACCAATGCAATTTTAGATGCTAAAAAATTGACTGAAAAGTTATTGTCTTTAGATAATGTTGAAGAAGCTTTTGAGGCATATTATGACGAACGTCAAGACGATATTAAAAAGCATATTTATTTAGGAAGAGAACTAAAAGAATTGTTTTTGAATCCACTCAGTGTGGATGGCGATAAAATGGTTGTGCCTTTAATCTCAAAAAGAGAAGACAAAGATGCACATACCGAAAAGCTGATTGATATACAGTATTTTACGGACCCAATTTGTTCTACTTGTTGGGTTGTTCAGCCTTTGTTGCGAAAGCTGAAATTAGAATATGGTGCTTATATCAAGATTGATTATAGAATGGGAGGTTTATTGCCTTCTTGGGATGAGTACGAGCGAGGACCTATCACAAAACCTTCCGATGTAGCACCACATTGGGAAGAAGTTTGTATGATTCACGGAATTCCGTTGGATGGTGATATTTGGATTGAAGACCCACTGCCTTCTTCATATCCGCCTTCAATAGCTTTCAAAGCAGCTCAAATGCAAGATGCGGATTTAGCATTATTGTTTTTGAGAAGAATTAAAGAAATGCTTTTCCTTGAGAAAATCAATATTGTGGATATGGCATATCTTGAAAAAGCTGCTTTTGATGTTGGTTTAGACTCAGCTCGTTTTGTTCATGATTATGAAAATAAAGCACAAGAAGCTTTCAGAGAAGATTTGACTTTAGCTCAAAATATGCAAGTAGGTGTGTTACCAACATTGATTTTTACTAATCTCGAAAACGAACAAATTATCAGTAAGGATTATCAAGAATATGAGTATTTAGAAGAAATTATTCATAAACTGGTTCCAAAAGCTCAGAAAAGGACTTTCAATACTGATCCAATTTTCTTGTTTACCAATTTCTCGACGATGACCAGCAAAGAATTTTCTTTCTTGAGTAGCAGAGATATGGAAGAAACCAATGATATTTTGGCAGATTTATTCGATAAAGGTTTTATTGATAAGTACGAAAGTAAAAACGGAATTATTTGGAAGAGTAAATTGGCGAATTATTAAGTATTTTTTGGATTAAAATTGTGAGTTAATACCAAAACTAATAGACAAATTCTCTGTAGCGGTAACCCTTGCGGTTACCGTTTCGTTTATATAAAAACGGTAACCGCAAGGGGTTACCGCTTCTATAAAATATTTCGAGAGCTTATTAGATACATCTTACACGCCAAACTGTGTAAGATGATGGTCAAGATGTTTAGTAAACATATTAAAAAGAACGACTGAATTAATTGTTTTAACATTCATGAAGTATCTCCTTAAAATAGAAGTATTTAACAAAATTTTCAGAGAATACTTATTCCTTCGTAACGTCTTGCTGTTTCTCACTTTTATGGATTTCTTCGATGTACTGCATTTTTAAATAATCATAAAAAGTATGTTTACTCATCAGATTTGAAATTAAACTAGCTAAGAGTGTAGTGAGCATTAAATAAAAGATAATATTATGGCTGTTGGTCATTTCTATCACTAAGATAGATGAAGTAAAAGGACTGCGTGTAACGCCCGTTAAAAAGCCACCCATTCCACACAATATCATTAAATTAGTTTCTGTTGATGATAAATGTAGCCAACCTGACATCACAGCACCAATACTTGCACCAGCACTCAGGGCAGGAGCGAAAACTCCTCCAGAACCACCTACTGAAAAAGAAACTATTGGTCCAATAATTCGTAAAATAGGCATATACCACTCCAAATGTTTATCGTTGGAAAACAAAGAACTAATCATTATTTCTTTTCCAGAACCAAAGATTCTGCTATCAAAAAAGTAACCCATCGAAGCAATAATAAGCCCGCATATTATGATATAAATTACTTTTTGGTAGTTGTGTTGTAGGGCATTCTTTTTTCCGAAAACATATAAAATAATATTACTCATTCCACAACCCGAAAAGCCCGTAATCAGTGCAAGTGGTATAATTGAGGCGATAATCCAAATAGAAATATTATCTAAAGCAGGATAGCCCAAATAGAGGTAAGGCCCTAAGAAGTGCAAGGCAGTAAGCCCTGCAATAATTACGCCCGTTAATAATGCAGATTTAAAAAGACTAAAATGTGTTTTTGTGAGTTCTTCTATTGCAAAAACAATTCCTCCCAAAGGCGTATTAAATGCAGCAGCAAGCCCAGAGGCAGCTCCCGTTACTATCATATTTCTCTTTGATATTTTAGGATACCAGTCTGGTAGTATGTCATTGATTATTTTGAAAATGGAAGCAGAAATTTGAATTGTGGGTCCTTCTCGTCCTACAACTCCACCGCCCAAGACCATAATGAGGCTCGATAATATTTTAATGAAAATGACTTTGAAACTAAGTAAGCTGTCAACTTTATAATAGTGTTTAGGATTAGCTAATTCAATAGCAGCACTTACTTGTGGAATACCACTTCCTCTGGAAAAAGGAGCAAATTTTATCACCAACCACCAAGCTACCCAAAAACAAACAGGAGTAAGAATAAAGAAAGACCAGTTGGCAAGGTGAAACAAATAATGAGTTGCAGTTTCAGCTATTGAAAATAGCTTTGCATAAAGCACCGCCATAATTCCTGTTATAAATGCTCCTAACCAAAATGGCAGAGCATTCAAAATATCCCGTTGTAGTTTTTTGTTTTGAATAGCGTCAAACTTAATTTTAAGCTGCTGCCTTAGTTTAGCTAATATTTTCATATCTTTTTATTTTAATGATAAAGCTATAAAGGTGTAAATTTATAGCTTTTAAAAAGAACGTTTGAGTATAAGCATACTTATGTAAGTATAATATTAGCTTTACTATGAAAGTTCATAAAAATAGATTCGAAGATAAAAGGTATTAAGCACTAGGAATTTGTTCTACAACCATTTCCATACCTTTTTTATCGTAATAAATACACGTCATTTCTAGCATATCAACTTTCCATTTTTCAACACCTGCTTCGGCTGATTGTTTACAGAAAGTAAAGTAATCGGTTTCGCCAGCTTGATGAATCTTTAAAGCATATTTCAGCTTTTCCACATTGCCTTCTTCTGTTATTACTAATGAATCGTACTTCGCTTCCGATTCAATTTGAAAATTATTTTTTCCAACATATTTTGTATGTCCGTCGCACACATACTGTTCGTAGCTTGTTAAACCTAAAACAATAAGGTTTTGAATATACTGCGGAAAATCTGCACCGCTTTTCACTCTTGAGTGAATCTCTTTGATTTGATTAATTGTAAACATGTCTTTTTGTGTTTAAATGTGATACAAATTTGGGAGATTTACTTGGCTTGAAATTGTAAAAAATCGTTTACTTGTCGTTCTTCTTCATAAATTTTTCAGGTGTTTCTCCTGTGAAATGTTTGAAGTCTTTGATAAAATGCGCTTGGTCGAAATAGTTGTTTTCAAAACAAATTTCAGTCAGTGATTTTACTTGGTTCAGGCTATCAAGTACGGCATGAAACCTAACAATTGACGCAAATTTTTTAGGAGAAGTACCAACTACTTGTCGGAATCGTTTCTCAAATGGACTTTGACTGATACAAAGCAAATTTGCCAATTCTTTGATTTTAACATTTCCTTTATGATGATAAATGTATTGAATAGCTTTGATGACGAGCTGGTCATCTTTCTTTTCAATAATATGAGCAAGTAAAAATTGTTCAACAAGATAAATTCTGTGTTCATCGCTTTGGACAAAGCTTAGGGCTTCTTCCACTTTTTCTAAATCATATTGATTCATAAAATGCTCAAGCGAAACACTTTCCGCAAATAATTCATTGATAGGTGTTTTCAGAAAATAAGATGCACCAATTTCATTAAAAAAGACCAACACAGAACCAATATTAGGATTACTCTTAAAAACTCTGAAACCATCTTGCAAACCTGTAATACCCGTACTTGCTAATTTATTTTCTCCGTCTTGAGAAAGATACGCCAAACTACCTTTATACTGAAAGCCCATCACAAGCCCAGTAGAAGGAAAAACCTTATAAGTTTGTTCTTCAGAAGCCTCCGAAATGACCAAATGTTTGATATAAGGTTTTAGCAAAGCAGAGGGAAGAATCTTTTCAAATTTCATGCTGTAGCAATAGTGAAATAAATAATAGTTAGTGATTGTCTTTTAAACCATTAGATTTTACAAAGAGTATTCTTTATGTGTAAAAGCTGTTTGAATTTTAATTTTTCAGTATAAAATGGTGTCCTTAAAGCTCCAGAGAAAAGAGACTTTGGCTCAATATATTTCCCAACATTCCTATCAGTGGGTGAATTAATTCACCCACTAATAGGAATGTTTAAACAGCTTACATAAAGTTATTACAAAATATTAAAAGCCTTAGCCAATTAACAAACTAAGACTAAAACCTACAATACATGAAGAGAAATTCCGCTATCATGCTTAATTTACGAATTGAAATTTACTTGAATATACAATTTCCTCTGCTTCAGAAATGCTAAAAGATATAAAAATGATGCGTTTAAGCGTACTTTGTGCCTTTTTGTTGATAAGTCTGCAAGGCTTTTCACAAAAAGATACAACCATTACTGTTAAAATTTTAGGTGGATTACAGTTTGATTTACCTCGTTTGGCGGTTCAACCCAATACTCGTCTGACGATTATTTTGGATAATCACGACGACATGGCTCACAATATGGTCATAACAAAACCCAATGCCCGACTAAAAGTAGTAGAAGAAGCCATGAAATTGGGCGACAAAGGGGCAACGATGGATTATGTTCCCAACTCTCCTTTGATTATTGCCAATACCAAAATCCTTGAACCGGGCAGAATAGATACCATTACTTTTACTTTAGAAAAAGAAGGAATTTATCCTTATGTCTGTACTTATCCCGGGCATGGTTTTGTGATGTACGGAGCAATTTATGCTACTAACAAAGCATTGCCTCCTTTAGAAAAAGATATAAACGTACCCGAAGGTCAACGACAAAAAACAGCAGTAGTTATCAGTCACGAAGGGCATCATACAGCACCGCCTTCGCCACATCCATTTCCATTAAAATACCCTTTGTTGTATCGTACTTTTATGCCTGACTGTGGACCAGCAGCCATTGCTGTAGCTTTTAACGAAACGGAATCTTATTGCTTTGATGCAGGTAAATGTTATGTAAGATACGCTTGGTCGGGTGGATTTGTGGATAACTCAGAACAATGGAAAGGCAACGGAAGTAAATTAACAAAAGTAGTTGGTGAAGTATATTGGCGAGATAAAACTGGTTTTCCTTTCAGAATTGGCAATGTAAAAAACATTCCAACCGTTGATTTTAAAGGTTATCAACTCAACAAAAGATTGCCAACTTTTAAATATTTGTTAGATAAAGTAGAAGTAACCGAAACGATTCGTTTGAGTGCCGACGGCAAGACTTTGATGAGAGATTTTACTTTTAAGAACAATAAACAAAAGCTTTATTTTTTAGTCAATACCGACGATGGCATCGTGTATCAAAGCAAATTAGGCAAATTCAATAATGGCGTACTCAGTATTCCTGCTAATGTTCAACGTCTTAGTATTTCCATGAAAAGATGAAAAATAACCATAATCTTCACAACAAAAGAACTTTTACCTCAGCATTAGGCTGTTTGTTGGCTTTATTGTTTTTTAATGCAAGCCTAAATGCACAAACTATTACGCCAAAAGATTCTGCGGCAAATTATTATGAAGTAGAAAACATTACTTTGCCCGACGGTTTGGTTGCTGAAACTGGAGCAATCGGTTTTATGCCTGACGGACGTTTTGTAGCCTGTTTTCACCGTGGCGAAGTAATGATGTACAACCAGAAAACCAAACAATGGAAAATGTTTGCCGAAGGTTTACACGAACCTTTGGGCATGATGGTGATTAATAATCATGAAATTTTAATCATGCAACGTCCTGAACTTACTCGTGTAAAAGATACCGATGGCGATGGCGTAGCCGATGTTTATCAAACCGTAACGGACGATTTTGGAATGTCGGGTAATTACCATGAATTTGCCTTCGGTCCAATTGCCGATAAACAAGGAAACCTTTTTATTGCTTTGAATTTAGCCTCAAACGGTGCAGGAATCAGAAATGAAATTCGGGGAAAATATGATTCACTTTCTCGTCCGGGACGAATGTACTCTTGCGTGCCTTATCGTGGTTGGATTATGAAATTAGGCAAAGATGGCATTTTAAAACCCTTTGCCGTAGGTTTTCGCTCGCCAAATGGTTTGGGTTTTGATGCACAAGGACGATTATTCGTTTCTGATAATCAAGGCGACTGGTTAGGAACAAGTAAATTGTATCATGTAGAAGAAGGGAAGTTTTACGGACATCCTGCTGGCTTGATTTGGAAAGAAGATTTTCCAAGAGTCGTTCCCATTAAATTGCCCGTTGCTCAATTAGACAGTATGCGAACCAAAGAATCCATTCAGTTTCCGCATGGATATTTTGCTAATTCGCCCACACAACCCGTTTTGGAAAATACAGGAGGAAAATTTGGGATGTTTGGCGGACAAATGTTGATTGGCGACATGGATCATAAGTACGTTATTCGACTATTGATGGAAGAAGTAGGCGGTGCGATGCAAGGAGCTTGTATTCCTTTAAATTTTGGTTCAAAAATGCGAATCGGGAATAATCGTCTGGCTTTTGCTCCCGACGGAAGTTTATGGGTTGGACAAAACGACCACGGTTGGGTTGGAGCAAGAGGTATTCAACGCATTACTTGGAAAGGCAAAAAGCATTTGGATATTATGGCAATGAAACTAACCAAAACAGGTTTTGATTTAACCTTCTCTTTGCCACTCGACCCAGCCAAAGCACAAGATTTACTCAATTATAAATTCCGTCGTTTTTATTATGAATATCATCAAGCCTATGGTTCAAAGCAATTTGATGTAAAAGACATTCCAGTACAATCCATCAAACTTTCAGCCGACGGCAAAACCGTTTCTTTAACCTTAGCAGAATTAAAAGCAGGATATGTCTATGAACTAAAAACAGGCGATATAGAAAGTACAGATGGCAAATACCTTTTCAATAATTTGATTTGCTATACTTTGAATCAGTTGAGGTAGTTATTGGGAAAGGATGGTGAAAGATTAAAATCCAAAGGATTTAAAGATTTATAGAAAATCAAAAAAACGAAAACCTTTGTTCGACCCCGAAGGGGTCATACATTCTCATCGTCTTATTTTTCTATAAATCTTTAGGCTTCCCTTTAATCTTGTAAATATTTAATAATCAATATATTACCAATAAAATAACCCCGGGAAAGTGTCAATACTGGCAATTTTCGGGGTTTTTCTGTATTTTGTTTCTGCTAAAA